>NZ_FMXB01000006.1 GCF_900103415.1 Methanobrevibacter millerae | reverse complement strand
ACATTCTTCTTCCATTTTAGTATAATTGGCAATATCTATGCTAAAACAGTACAATACTACTATTAAAAGTAGTGTTCGAGGATATGCTGGACGTCCACGTTTGGATTCGAATTCTGAATCCAATTGATGCATTAAATTTTGAACCATTTTGCTGAATGCAAAATTAGTGATTGTTAACAACATTTTAGGACAATCCCCCTCCTGTTTAAGTTTATTTAAAATACTGCCATCTTTATACTCTTTCAATTCCATAACTGGCATGAAAAATCAAAGTATTATTCAGTTTAAAGAATTATTCAGAGGTTTTAATTTTCAATGAAAATTCACTAAAAATCAATGAAAATTCCGTGAAAATTAAATTAAACACATAAATTTTATCTAAAAAATTTAATAAATAATTCTTATATAATAATATGTAATTTAAAGTATTTATAATTATTTATTTTAAATTTTAAGTAATATTAAACTAAATAAAAGTAATTAAAATAATATACATAAGTTGTTTTTAATTTAAAGAATTTTAAAAAGAAAAAAATATTTCTAATTCAAGATGAATCTCAAGATCTTTTCCAGAATAAAAAAATCAAAAAATGCCAAAATAAAAATTCTCAAAAATATTAAAAATAAGAGTTCTTAAAAGAATAAAACAAAAATAAAAGGCAATTTAATAGTCAAATAGAAAAAATAAGTAAAATAATCAAATTAAGGATTTATTGACAAACCCCTTAAAAAAAGAAAAAAGGAACTAGATGCGAAATCTAGTTAAATTTTAATTTATCTTTTCCTGTTTGGAATCCAAATACTGCCAAATATAACCATGATAACTGCAATGAGATAAGCTATTGGATTGCCAGCAGCTAACATTTTTGCAGGTTCGGCTACTTGTACTGAAGTTGAATTTGTTGTATTTGAATGATTTGGAGTTGGAGGGCTTGGAGGTACTGGTGTCACATTTTCAATGACTTCAACGGTAGAATTAGCATAATTGTTTGATAGATTGTTGTCAGTCTCGTTGCAGATGACATTTACCTTATTGGTAAACAATCCTTCCTCAAGTGCAATGCAATTCAACTCCAAGGTTATGCTTTCGCCAATAGTCAAATTGTCGATTGTCCATATTCCACGTTTCTCATCATAGAATCCTTTGGATGCATTATATGATATAATTTTAATGCCTGATGGCAATGCATCAGTTACCAAAATGCCATGAGCATCACAGGGACCGTTATTTAAAACATTGATTGTCCATTTCACACGGTCACTAATGTGGATGGATGAAGCATTTGCCGTTTTGGTAATGGACAAATCGCAAACAGGTTCTTTAATAATTACTCTATTGGTTACGTACTCGTTAGTTCTGTCATTATATGAAGTAATGGTATGATTTCCAGGTGTTAACTTAGGTATTTTAGAAAGGTCACGATAAATCTCCAAACTATAGGTGCCGTTAGCATCAGTGAGTTTGTTTATTAAAGTGCCGTCAACGGAAAAGTCAACAGATCCATTTGCATAAGCATTCCCGTTTTCATCCAAAAAGCTTACATTAAATGCATAAGTTTGCCCATAGAAAACATTTAAATCATCACTTAATATTGTTTTTTTAACAATAATTTTGGAAGTGGTTTGATTCTTGCCGAATTGTCCATCTTAAGAGATAATGGCATCATATTCTCCTGGTTGCAACATTATGGATAATGCGGCATAGCCTTTAGGTGTGACTTCGCGCTCATAAGTGGTTCCATCAATCATGATGAATACTTTCTCGCCGATTAAAGGAATACTGCCATCAGTTAAATAAACCTCTAAACTTTTATAATAAGTCTTATATGTCGTGACATTTTCCGATGTTAAGATGACACCGTAATCTGTTGCATATGAGGTCACATTGATTTCATCATCCGTGCCCTGAACATATGAACGGATATTATAGATTCCCTTTGCCTTTGGCTTAACATTTAGAATAATGTCATTAAAACCATTGGATGCAGAGAGATTCCAGTAAAGTATATTTTGACTTGAATCATAATGATAGTCTCCTTGAGAGACTTCAGCATCAATGAATTCAACGTCATCATCCAAAACGAATACAACACTCATTTCATCATCAATATTGTTTATTCTATAATGTACACTGGTCTCGGTATTGACTAAGACATTGCTTGAACTATTCACCACCTTAAAAACAGAATCTGCTGGCTGTTTTTCGAAGATGTGGGTTCCTAAATACAGTTTATTTGGATTTTGCGGAATAGTTGAAGCAGGATGAAAATCATCATTCCAATAGACATAGGTTACAATTTTTGAAGTATTCAAACCGACATTAAGTCCATTATCATCGGTTGCATAAATGTCAACACCATACTTCTGCCCGTCGGGAGTATCATGCAGCTTATAATCATAAGAATAAAGATTACGTCTATTCCAGCAGGTATTCTCATAAGAGCAAATCTCTATTATCGCGTCAACGGGATCTATTGCATATTCCGTAGCATTTCCCTCGTGAAAACCATAATACTCATTCGGAATAATCAAAAATTCCCCCGGCTTTAAGGTTCCATATAAGCAGGTTTGATAATATGCTATACCATAATTTCCATCAGGATCTTTTATAAAAAAATGACCATATTTGAAATATTTAAAGATATCCTGTACTCGGTTATTATCTTGCCAACAAGGAATTTAAGCTGAATGATAAGAAACTCTGCATTTCAGGATTGATAATACTTATAATTTCTCTGGCAGTCTTTGTATACTTAGGCTACACAAAGGTCGGTCTGATAAGATATGAGAACCTGCCGAACATGTTCATGGGCATTGGACTCTTCCTGTTTATAATGTGCCTGGACAGACTGGACATATTCAGCAGGATCAAGGATAATTTCATTGGAAAGGTAATTATTTCATTAAGCGTATGCAGTTATGGAATGTACTTCTCTCACGTGATTGTTGTAAAAGAACTGTCCTACCACAATCCCGGATCCAACCTGCTCTTTCCATTGATGTTTGTGCTGATAGTATTTTTAAGCTGGCTTCTGCCTTATGTCTTAAGTAAGATTCCTTATCTTAAAACAGTTAGTGGGGTTTAATCATTTCTTATTTTTCAAATAAGCCTCCACAGTCTTCAACAGTTTCTCCGTATATTCATAAATCTCACTAATTTTGGAAATAGCTATTTTTCCAATATGAGAACCATAATTATCTCTCTCCAAGGGCATAATCATTTTTAAGGTTTTAATATGAATTATTATTTTTGCATTCCTATTGGAAATAGTGAATTATTCTGTGAGCTGTCATTATTGTTTCCAATCAAAAGATAAATTAATGCTGAGTGATAAATTAATTAACAATGGGTGATTTTTGAATGTTTGAAAACATGAATAAGACTAAAGCATATGCATATCTTGCGGGAATATTTTGTGCCTGCATGATTGCATCCAACATATTGGCTACTCGAACACTGGAAATAAGCTTCATAGCTTTGCCATGTTCTATATTGACATTTCCGATACTATTTATTGTTAATGACATCCTATCTGAAATTTACGGCTTTAAACTGACAAAAAATATTATCTATTTGGGTTTCATCATCAATGTTGTGGTAGTTGCCCTATATCAGGTTGCCATGATATTTCCTTCAAACAGTCCCAATGCCCCTGCATTTGCAGCGCTTCTCTCAACAACACCCAGGCTGTTTGTAGCAGGGCTTATTTCCTACATGATGGGCAATCTTTTAAATTCCCAAGTACTTGTCAAATTAAAGGAAAAATATTCTGATCTGCTTTTTGTACGCGTTATAGTGAGTACCATAATAGGGGAAACTGTCGATTCTGTAATTTTCATTTTTGTTTCATTCTACGGAGTTCTGCCGAATGATTTGGTTTTGACCATGATCTGCTGTCAGATAGTGTTCAAGGTACTGTACGAACTGATATTCTACGCTTTAACCCGAAAAGTGATTTTCAAAATAAAAACCCTGGATGAGGGGTCACTCTTTAGCAAGAATTAAAAAAAGAGTTATTGGAAACTCATTGTGTTTCCATAAATTAGTCTTTGAATTTCTTCACGAACGATTTGGTTTACAAGTCCTCAATCCGCTTTTCCTTTGAGCTCGTTCATACACATTCCCATCAGTGTATCCATGGCATCAATCTGGCCTTGTATCAAATCAACTTTTTAGAATTATGATAATAATATCGGCAATGATAAAGCAAAGAATGGATTCATTACCATAGCTATGCATGAATGTGAAAAGTATGGCTGCAGAGACAATAAATCCCAATAAAGAAATTATAGGTCGATTTAATCTTGTTATTGGATAGATGCTGAGTGTACAGATAGCTAAACATATTATCCCAGTGTTATGGCTGTTCCCAAAATCGCTATCCAATGTATTTCTGTTTGCATTCCGGTAATGGTGAACACTTCAAATGCAGGATTTTCCGGAGTTTCATATAAGTTTTAACTAATTCGTTGGAATCAATTGCTTGTTGTTTTAATTCTATGCTGTCTGTAAATTCAACCGCACCGGAAATTCTTAACCCTGAGAATTCATGTGTTGCAACGACCATTTCACAGTTTGGTTCCGCATTCAATTCCTTAAACATTGGTTTCGTGTTTGCGCTACAGAAAGGGGTTTTCCATCTTCTTCAAATTAAAATAGAATTGGCCTTACTTTTGTGTTTCCATCTGATCCACCAGTTGCTAGATATATTAAAGAATTTTCTTTTAAAAAGTTTATAACTTCACTCATTTTTACCAATCCCTGTATTTTTATATTTAATAGGTTATTCAAGCTTATACAAATTGTTTTTGTAACTTTAGGATTACATGGTAACTTTTTAGTAGTTATATTCTTTTTGTCCAATAGTCAAAGATTTCTGAAATTTCCTCATCAAAGCTAATGGTCTTATCCTTGTTTTCAGGTATTGCCTGCGCATAACTCCTATTTAATCGAATTAATTTAACGTTTGGATTATTATGTGTCATCTGCTCAAACGGATATCTGATGATTACTGGTGTGTTGAAACCTACGCCCAGTTCCAATAGGACCAATCTGTCATCAGTTCCTATTTTTTCTAAAAATTTTGAGTAGTTGTCATGCATTTCACGCCATTTTTCATCTTCAACAAAGTAGTTGTCTTTTCTGACATTGATTTCCATATTGCCTCCGCAAACAGGACATACGGGAACCAAATCTGATGGAATCATGCAGTCATGGGTGTTTTCAATAGCTTCAAAGACTAATTCCCTATTCGAATACAGTTTATCATGGCATGCCGTTTCACACTGCATCAGACCATAATCTCCCTGAGTTGCAAATATCCTTTCATCCTCAAAGCCATTAATCCAAAACTGATGATCGACATTGGTTGTCAAGACAAAATATTCCTTATCTTTCACTAAATCAAGCAGCTGTTCGTATAATTTTGTTTTTCCAACAGAATATCTGTTCACATAGACATGACGTGCCCAATGAGCCCATTTTGCTTCTTGAGTTTCATAAGGGTAGAATGTAGCGGAATACATGTCTGTTACACCATATTTTTCAATGAAGTCGGCGAAGTTATCCTCAAAACGTTTGCCAGAATATTCTATTCCGGCAGCCGCTGAAAAACCTGCACCTGCACCTATAAGCACATAATCTGCATCATTAATAGCATCAATAGCTTTATCCAATCTTAAAACGAATTTATCCATTAGTTATCCTCCAAACAATAAATTTTTATAAATTAGGTAACTCCTCTGTGAGAATGTATCAAAAATCACTTTTTCCAGTGATGTTTTATTTTCATTCAAATAATCTTCAACTGTTTTGATTGCGATTTCAGCTGCTTTTCTTTGAGGAAAATTAAAAACGCCTGTTGAAATGCTGCAAAATGCAATTGATTTAAGTTCATTATAACTGGCCAAATCCAAACATGACTTATAGCAACTTGATAGTTTTTCACAGTCTTCATTGGAAGGTTCCGCCCCATAAGGAATTGCAGGTCCTACAGTGTGGATTACATGCTTTGAAGGCAAATTATATGCATTGGTAATTTTTGCTTTTCCGACTTCCTCATCATGACCCTGTCTGTGCATTATTTCACTGCATTCCTGTCTTAATTGTATTCCTGCTGAAGAATGAATAACATTGTCAATGCAGTTGTGCAGGGGAATAAAACAGCCAAGTAATTTTGAATTGGCGGCGTTCACGATTGCATCAACATTCAGCGTGGTAATGTCTCCCCGCCATAACGCTACTTTCCCTTTGATTTCAGTGATATCTTCGGCTGAAGTCAGATTCTTGTTTAATGTTTCATTAGTCAAAAATTCGTCCTGAATATGTAAAAATTCATCTGACACCTCTAAAGGAGGCCTTACATTCACAAGAGACCTAAACAGTAATTTTTTATCATTAATGTCCTTTGGAATATTTATTTCTTCATCACGTTCATTAATTAAATACTTGATTAAAAAGTCTAATTGTTGCTGTGTGTTTATATTAATTCCTCCTATATTAGTTCAATATTATAATTGGAGTTAACTATTTAAATGATTTTTGTAACTTAAAGGAAACTTGGTTACTTGAAGGTAACCTAAAAATATAATTAATAACCCAAAACAGATTATACAATATGAAAGGTGAACGAGTTGTCTGTCCTGTTGATGTGACTCTAAATTTGATAAATAAAAAATGGTGTATACAGATTATAAGAGATATGTTCTTTGGTAAAAAACATTTCAATGAGTTTAAAGAGGACAAACCCAATTTAAGCAATAAAGTATTGTCAAATTGTTTAAAGGAACTTGAAGAAAAAGGATTAATTGAAAAGCTAGTTTTGAATACAACACCGGTAACTACTGAATATTGTCTGACGGAATATGGAAAATCAATGAACAGAATCGTATATGAACTGGCAATGTTTACATTGTATGATGAAAATGACAATACCTATTCTGATGAAACCCGCAATGAATTAAAAAACATGTTCAGGGAAGTGCTTGAAATCGATTATTAAAATAAGTTTCAAGATATTCCGGAGTTAGGCATCCTAGTAATTTTTCATGCGCATGTTTCCAATAGTTAATAAGATTAATTTGATATTTGTTGAAAACATCATGTAGAAATGAACTATACGAAAAATTAGAAGAACTGCCAAAAGAAATAAAAGCATTCATTAAAAACTTATCCAAATACTTAGATAAAACAATACAACACATAATTAACCGGAAAATACCAAGTACGAATAATTTGATTGAAGGTTTTTATAAAACAACACTTCCGGGCAAAATAAAAAGAATTTTCAAAACATATCGAGGATTACTCATCAGAATAAAACTCAATGACATCAGATGGATCAAACGATGTGTAATAAAAAACAAAAACTAAACATCAGTACCAAATCGGACAGAGCCAAATATTATGTTGTTTAGTTAAAAGTAGTAAATATTTTGCATAGTATGTGGGCAAAATCTAAATTTTAAAGTTTTTAAAACCTTATTTAATTATTTTACTTGTTTAAAATAAGAATTTAAGTATTTAATTGGTTAAATATGTATCATTTTTTCTATGGATCTTTCATGCACCATTTTGTTTCCACTCTTGCCGGAATTACTGGACCACATTAACTGTGTTGAAAGTTTGTTGTTTTTTGTTTTCCTCACTCTAGATTTCATGTAGATTTTTTCACCTATGAAACTAGCAGAATTTATTTATTATTTTTATATTTTCAAGTTCTAAAATTATTCTGTGAGAGTTAAAAGTAATTTTTTTCCATTACCAGAAAGTTGTATAATGCTCCGATACATCCGGCTGCATTTCCAAAACGGCATTTAACGATTGAAGGCTCGTTTATCGCTTCGCCGGATTTCACCATTAGAAATTCCCTGAGACTTTTTTGAATTTCTTCAATCACCACATCTTCGGCTGATATTCCTCCTCCGATGCAGAACCTTTCAACGTCCAGTATTGATTGGATGTTTACTATTCCTGCTGCAACCGTTTGTGAATATTCCTTCATTGCTTTTATGGCAGTTTCATTGTTGTTTCTGTAGTTTTCAAAGAACTCGAAGCTGTCAGCAAAATCTGCTGTAAGGCTTTTGTGTCCTGCAATTTTTCCGAAGCGTTCATCGTTGTCAGGATCCTTAAGACGGCCTAACATACTTGAAAATTCCCCTGAAGAGCCAAATGACCCTCGATAGAGCTTGCCGTCAAGTATTATTCCACCTGCTATTTCTGTGCCGAGTCCAATAAAAACTCCGTTTTTAACACCTCGAAGATTTCCCTTCCAGAATTCCGCCAGTGCCCCGCATTTTCCATCATTTTCAACCCATACCGGTTTTGTGTATTTCTCTTCCAGTATGGATTTCAAAGGCAAGTCAGACATCCATCTGAATGCTCCTGCCGTATGGGCGATTCCCTTTTCAGCATCGATTTTTCCAGGAAACGACATCGCAATGCCTGATATGTTCTTAAGTTGGGGTGAGATTATTTCATCCAATGATTCAAAGACTTCCCCTTTGCCTCTTCGGGTTTTAATTTCGTTGATTTTGGAGATTTCTGCGGTACTGTCTGCTGTGACATATTTTATTGCCGTTCCGCCCACATCTATCGCAAGGTATTTTTCGCTTTCCATGACTTACCGTCCAAGTGTCTTTGATAGTCTTTTTCTTCTTTCGGATATTAATTGTTATTGATGATTTTTCCGCTGTGGGCAGGGATGTGTTTTTGATGCATTTGGATGCAATAAAATGTATGGTAATGTTTCACCTTTCAATCTTGAGGTCCGGATTTCACATTACCCTCAATCTTTTAAAAAATCGGCTCAAGTTTCAATTGTGTATATATCATTGAAAAATGATTTTAGACATCAATTGGCAGATAGTAATGTTGTTTCAAGATTGAAATGTATGTGAAGAAATAATTCCTGATGCTCATTTGATTGATAAGATTCAGTCAAACTGAAACTGGGGAGAATCTATGGGAAACTTAAGATTATGTATGAATACAGGTTGCCAGAATAATAAAAAAATCTCTCTGACTCTGTTCTTATTTTGAACAGAGCAAGAGAGGATTAGTGCGTTTATATGCAGTTAGGTTAAAGTATAATAGTGTGGGGCTAAACTAATAATATTTTGTATAATATACAACAAGCATCATTTCTGATTTTTGAAGTTATATGATTAGTATTGTTTCAATTAATTGGCAATGCCTTCATATCCAGCATATTCGCCACATCATCATCCTGAGCCAATACAATTGTCGTTCTGCCCTCAATAATTTTTGTAAGTAAATCAATTCCCAAATCCTTATTGTAATCAACAATCAGCAGTTCCGGATCACGCATCAACGCTCTTGCAAGACATATCAGTTTTCTTTCACGGGTGCTTATATTATGTGAGTCAAATGATATTTTGGTCTCATACCGGTCTGGGAATTTTTCAATTAAGCTGTGCAGTCCAATAGATTCACAGACTTCCATTACATCTTCGGGGCTGAATTCGTCTCCGCAAACAATATTTTCTTCAACAGTTCCATCGATGACGTAATTTTCCTCTGTTGAAACTCCAATAAGATTTTTGTTTGAATTTATATCATATTTGCTTAAATCCAAATCATTCACTTTGACGCTTCCGTTTTCAGCTTCAAGAAGGCCTAAAAATATCTTAATTAAATCGTTTCGCTTATCTCCTGTAAGGCAGACATGTTCGCCAGGCAAGATTTTCAGATTGAAATCTTTTATCTCGCCATAGGTGATGTTTTCAAATTCGATTTCGCTGATGCCGTCAACTTCCGGAAACTCTTCTTTTCTCTTTTCAGGTGAATCCAAAATTTCATATATTCTATCCAGACATGCATATGAAGTTCTCACGGTATTCAATGTATTTCCAATTGATATTATTGGTTTTTTCATTAACTGATAGTATAAGACAAAGGTTGTGAATGTTCCCATGTCTATGCTTCCGACATATACTAAAAGTCCTCCATAAATATATAGAAATACCTGCAGATTAATTGTTATAAATGAGTTGACCGGATACATTGCCTCAGTATAAAATCTGGACTTTTTATAACTGTCCTTTTGCCGGATATTATATTCCCTGAACCTTTTTCGGGAATACTCCTCACTGTTGAATGATTCAATCATCATACGATTTTTCAGAAAGTCTCCAATGAAACCCATTATATTGCCCAAGTCATTTTGATGGATTTTATATTGGTCTCTTGTTTTTTTGTGAAACGGATATATCACAAAAGGATAAATCAAAGCCAATGCAAAAAGTATTCCGGATAATTTCAAATCCATATCGCTGCTCATCCAAAGGACAAATATTATTATTGCAACGTCTGAGAGGAAAAGAATTATTGTGTTGCTTATAAATGCCTTGAGGTTGGCAACGTCATTGTTGATTCTGGCCATTATGTTGCCGTCGAATTCTGACTCGTCAATGTCAATATAGCTTAATTTTGCATATAACTGATTTCTCAATTTCTGAATTGCGCCTTCGCTTGTTTTGGCCATTATCCTGCTGGCAGGTATTCTAATCAGATAGCTTATGGTAAAGAGTATCACTATAATTATAACGTCATTGAACAAATTTTTTGGTGGTGTATCGTTTAAATCTAGGGCATATCTCATTAATGAATTTATCAATTTTCCGACAAGTTTTGGAGCATAAACTGATAATATGACTGATATTATCATTATGGTAATGGCTGCCAGTATTTGATATTTATACTCCTTAAGAAGACTGATTAGCTTGGAGGTCAGTTCCTTTGTGGAATACTTATAAACCATTGATCTCACCGCCATTCAATTCTATGACCTTGTCAATTTGAGGATAGCTTTCAGTGTCATTATCGATGAATATTAAGGTTTTGTTATCAAGTCTATCCAGGATATTCCTGATTATGATTTCCTTATCCTCGGAATTGATGGTGGAAAATGAATTGTCAAAAACATAGATTTCTCTTTCATGGGCAATGCTTCTTGAAATGGACAGTCTCTGCTTTAAGTCACTGTTCAGATTTTTCCCGTTTTCATAAACTTCAAAATCCAAATCCCTGTCAAACAGTGAAACCCTGCAGGCTTCAATCACATCATCGGGACTTATGCTTTCATCACCCAGCCGAATATTTTCCAGCACACTGTCCTTTAAAAAGTTGGGATTGTCTGGAGCATAGGAAATCAATCTTCTTAAGCTTTTAGGGGATACGGCATTATTGTCTACTATGACTTCCCCTTCAAATTCCCGGTAAAATCCCATAAGAAAATTCATCAGACTGCTTTTACCGCTGCCGGCATCACCGGTAATCAATGTATGCGAACCCTTTTCAATCTCCAGGGATATGTTTGAAAGAATGCGTCTTTCATCATAAACGAGAGTTATATCATTCAATCTGATATCTTTAAAATCACTTATCTCCTCAATTTCATCGTTTTTGCTTTTTTCTAAAATTAAAACGTCTTCAATACGGGTTGCACCGGTATATGTCATGTGAAAAGTGTTTGTAAATGAAATCAGTCCACTCAAGCTTCTTATATAGTAGCTTATAATCAATAGAATGAGGATTATGTCTATAATTTTCGTGGAAGATATCTCGAAGGTGGCGGCAAAGTAGGATATGACAAGAATTAGCACGATAATCATTGCGATTAAAATCACCAGGAAAATGTTCAGTCTGTACTGAAAGAGATAGCCCTTATGGTATGACTCATACGCAACGCTTTTAAATCCATTTTCGCCCAATTTTTCTTTATTGTATTGCTTATATAAGTTTCTAACACTGATTTTATCCCTGAATCTTTTGTTGATTTTTCCGAGAATTGCCTTGACCTTGAAATAACTGTTGGCCAATCCCATTAGTTTATAAATGAAAATGCTTAAAAAAATCAGTGAGGATAATGCGAAAACTAAAGACATCCTCGGATCTATATCATATAAACAGATAGTTATGGTCACTGTCAAAAGCAAAACGAAGAGGACTTTCTTAATGAATGTCATCAGTGCTGCCTGGAATGATGCAATTCCCCTAACTGTCCTTGTCATCAAACCTGAAATAGCGATTTTGTCAAATTCATCCATAGAATCCATGCTTGCATATATGTCAAAGAGCTTTTCACGGATATCATAGCCGAAATTGGATGTGAATCTCACTGAAAGATATGAAACCCCTACTGAAGATATAACTAGCAGTATTACTGCAATAAATACGGTTAATATGCCCGTTTCAAGTATGCTGTCCAGTTCTATCGTATATTCCTTAATAAGCAACATCAGCATAGGAAGGTCGCTGATAATCTCAATTTGACAGTACGTATAAATGAACATAAAAATGACAATCAATGTCAGTATTTTCCAATATTTTCTAAGCAAATATTTGATTAAAAGCCTCATTTGGATATTTCCTGCAGTATCAGTATAATCATCAATGAATGATATTATTAGTTTGTTATTTTATTTATATACATTTTTTTAATATGCACGATGGTTTTAATCTTCATATATAGTTATTTATATACATTTTTTTAATATGCACGATGGTTTTAATCTTCATATATAGTTCAATACTATCATTTAAATTAAAATGAGCGGTTGAAAATAAGGATTGTTCTTATATGGGTGGGTTTAAATATTAACCTCAATCCATTTCCATCATCAGATACTGTATAACCAGATAAATACCAAGGGCGGCACTGAATACGAATCCTATCAATCCTATTATTGATATGTCGAATAGTTTAGGGCCCCTGTCTGCGAATATCGCTATTGATGAACCTACAATAACTGCTGCTATTATAATTGCTATTGTAATCTGCTTTGCAACTTCCATCAGCCATTCGAGCTTAAGATTAAGGGTTAACTGGCCATCATCCAGCTTGGATATGGTACTGTTCATGGTGTTCGGGAGGTTTTTGGCCAAGTGCCCCATTTCAAGAAGAAAATTGCTGGTAACGTTGAATGCCCTTTTTGGGGATGCCTGGTAAATGAGAAGCTTTTGCGCCACTTTTTTTAGTTCATCTCCCGTATCGAAGTCGGGATTTAACTTTCTTCCGCTTTCTTCAATTAAAGTCAATCCCCTGCCGAGCATTACAAATTCCCTTGGAAGAACGATGTCATTGTTAATCATTGCTTTAACCAGATCCTCTATGCTTCCGTTGGCATTTTTCAGTTTTGCTCCATAGTATTTTTTCATCAAATCGTTAATGTCTGCCTTTAATTCAGGAGTATTCTGTGTAGGTGATATTATGTCCATATAGATTAGCTGGTTGATTATATTGTCTGTATTCCCATTATACAGAAGCAGTATCAGCTCTGCAAGGTTTCCCCGGACATCGTCAGTGAGTATTCCTACCATTCCGACATCAATATAACAGATTGTATTGTCGTCATAAACCATTATGTTTCCCGGGTGGGGGTCTGCATGGAAAAATCCGTCAATCATGACCTGTTTGAAATAGGAATCCATTCCTCTTTGTGCAATAAGCTTTTTATCGTATTTTTCACAGTTGCTTTTAATCACTCTGGTTAATTCAATCCCGTCAATCAATTCCATTGTAATTACTTTTTTAGTGCTGTAATCATTGTATGGGATTGGGATGTGGATATAAGAAACGTCCTCAAAGTTTTTCGCCATAACTTCCATGTTTCTTACTTCCTCTTCAAAATTGATTTCCTTTAGGATGGAACGTTCAAATTCGTCAACGATTGAAGGCAGGTTGTATATCTTTGTTTTGTAAAGGTATTTGTCAATCCGTACCGCAAGGAATTTCATTAGCTTCAAGTCGCTTTTTATTATCTCTTCAATGTTTGGCTTTTGAACCTTAATCGCCACTTCTTTACCGTTTTCCTTTAATTTTGCGGTATAGACCTGTGCTATTGATGCTGATCCTATTGGCATTTCATTAAATGAATCATAGATTTCATCAATCGGGCTGCCCAATTCGGATTCTATTACTTTTTTCATCTCATCAAAATCCATGGCAGGTGTGTCATCCCTCAGTTTTTGAAGCTCTTCAGATATTTCAACACCAACCAGGTCAGGCCTTGTTGAAAGCATCTGTCCTAATTTGATATATGCCGGACCTAAATCTTCACATACTTTCCTGATTCTAATAGGTATGGTTTCATCGGGCAGTTTATCGTCATCACTTTTCTTTCTGTTCCTTAAAAAGGGAAATTTCTTAAAAAAAGTATTTTCCTCTATCAAATACCCGAAATCATTTTTCTTCAGAACCTTATATATCTGATTTATTCTTTTGATATCGTCATTTGTTTCTTTAGGGATAACTTTCATCAAGATATAGATTTGGTTTAAGTAGTATTTAGAATTTTTCTAAAATTCTTGCATATACCGCTTTCAGCTCATCATCTGATTTTTCATAGATTCTTTTTAAAATGAGTTCCGGAGTACTTTTGGCAAGGAAATTCATTTTCGGGGTTCTGTCAACAATAAGATTGTAGTTTTCGTCCAGTCCCTTTGCTTCAATTCCGTCTACCCTCACGTCAGTGTAATTCATAAGTTCACGGGCCATGTGGGTTACTATGATTCCGTACGAATTGGATTCCTTGATCATGTCTATGAATGTTGATATTATTTTAACTGCCGCTTCGAGTTCGGTTATTCCTTCCAGTTCGTCCAACAGAACCAGCTTCTCGCTAGGTGTTGTTACTATTGGTATGAAGACGTTTAAGAATGATTCGAATGCTCCTGCGTCAAGTGATCGCTTTTTGGAGAAATGATAAATTTCATCGAATAATTTTATTTCACAGGACTCTGCGCTTACCGGAAGCCCCATCTGAGCCATTATTGATATCTGGGTCAGCGTTTCAAGAAGGGTTGTCTTACCTCCGCTGTTTGCTCCAGTTAAAAGGGCGATGTTTTCGCTTTCGCTCAGTTCATAGTCGATTTTCTGGATATCGTCATCATCCTTTTTAAGTGACAGGTCAAGGTGCAGCGCCCCTTTAAGTCTGATTTCATTAGTAAATTCGGGCTCTGTCAGTTCGTATTCGTATGCAAAGCTTCCGAGTGCAAACTCATAATCGAACTTTATGACGTCTTTAACCTCTTCAATAGCCTTTTGCTTTATTGAATTTAGCTGTATGGCGGCGTTCTTTTTCAAATCGAAAATGTCGTTTTCCTTTTTGGATGACCTTTCCAGTTTAACTCTTTCAACCTCATCGTCGTCGATTTCAATTGGATATTTCCTGAGGTAAGGATCGAAATTCAGTCCGGTTTTTTCACGGATAATTTCCTTGCGTTTACTTATAATTTCCTCAAATATATTGCTAATCTTTGGTGGGAAGTTATTGTTTAATAGGTTGAGTATTTCATCTCCTTCAAGATCAACATTTTTTATGGATTTTTCCAGCTCTTCATCCATCTCATATTTTAAAGAGTTGACAAGTTCGTCAATGTCTACTTCCTGCTTGTCAACGATATTAAGTTCCTCAATGATTGGAATGATGTCTCCCAAAACACTTTCCCGGTTTCTTATCATCTGGATTTCATGAACTCTCTCGAAAATGTCCTGGTTTTGCGTAAAGAAGTTAATGATTTTTTCGGGAACGATTTCGTAATCGTTTTCCTCTATGTTGATCATCACCAGATTGGGCATTCCTTCAAAATCAAGAATTCCCTGGGAATAAACGTAAAAGATCAAATCATAATTCATCAGCTCTTCCCTGAGCAGTGGTGAATCCGTTGCCGTTAAAATTGGATAATATTGGTTTAATCCTAAATCTGTTAGATATGAATTGTCCTCTTCACTTTCAACCAGGATTGCCTTGCTCGCATCATATTCGGCTTTGGGTTCCTCGAGCTCTTTGAGGTTTTTCATAAGGCCTCTTAATTTAATGATTGGCATTTTGGAAACTTCTTCTTTGGCTTCCATTACAAATTTAACTTGCTTTTTGATTTTATCAAGGTCTTTTGAAGGAGATAACAAAAGGATTCTATTTTTTGAGTAGGAAGTGTTGGAATATGATAACATCTTGCTTATTATGTCTTCATAGATTTCGGTTGCCCTGTCGCTTTTAATGAAGTCATAGCTTTCATTGTTGAGCAATTGGTTCATGATGGAAATTGCTTTTCTCTGGCTTATTCCATCAATAGCTATTATTCTTTCAACGTCAACGTCATCTATTATTTTTTGGAGTTCCTCTTCGCCTCCAACGCTTTTTATTATTTTTTCAGAGATTTTATCTCCGATTCCTTTTATTTCCTGCAATGTATGTAATTCTCCTTCCATGTTACCAAACCCATTTAACATTTTTGAAAATTCATATTTAAATGATATTGCCTAGAGCGCATGATAACTAATAATTTCCAATCGTATTTTCAGGCGAAATTTTAATCAGTTTTTCATGGCTTATTTTTCCGTTTAAAGCATCATTATAAATGTCAATCATATCTACGTAATCACTGTTCCTGAAACGTCCGTCAATTGAAAAGTTAATGCATCCGAATGATTTAAGCTCCTCCAGCTTGTCTATTAATGACAGGTCTTCACAGTTGAAAATAAGCAGTTCTTCACCGGAAAGGCTTTTATGTATGGGATATTCGCTGCCTTTTCTATCAATCAATTTGGCGTTTTCTACGTTTTCCCTAAATCCGTAGCGGGTTTTCATAAGTTCAACCGAACCCTGAACCATTATTTCTATTTTTGAGTTATCTTCACATTCCCTTAAAATGTCTTTAAAGTCTTTTTTGGTTAATTCCGAGGATAATGTTAACACTTCATAGCTTTCAAGCGAATTGATGGATTGCGTATTTGTAATGTTCATTGAGTATGGGCCGTACTGGCCTTTGAAATTGTTTGACATAACCTTCAGGTTAATGTTCATCTTACCCAGGATTCCCCTTACCTTTTTAAGTGATCTGATGAGATTGTCGTGGGCGATGTCCGGCCATTTCCAAATCAGTTCGTAATCCTTGCCATAGGATAATTCAACGGCTTTTTTAAGGAAATTGACCATGAAATTAATGCTGTCCGTTTGCGGAATTTCGAGATAAATCCTTTTTACCTTTGAAATTTTTCTTAAATCATCTAAATTGTTGGTGTAATAGGACAGTGAAATCTCATCGCTTCTTTTTGCTTCATTTCTCGTTAAGTTAATCTTTTCCTTTTCATTTTGGTAGGATTTATAGACTTCATCAGCCAAATTTTCCAATAATTCTCTTCTGATCTTGTTTATCTCCTTTATTGGGATGAATAAGGTACCGTCATAGTTCATGTTGATTTGAGTAATCTGATAAGGATAATTGTCCAGCTTTGAAAGCTGCTTTTCAACCATCTCGCCGGTCACGTTTCTTTTAAGAGGCTTTTCAAATTTATGGGTTCCCGTAACTTCGGCGGTCACTTCCCTGTGGTTTGCAAGCGTCAGCCGTCCTTTCAAATGAGGATATTTGTTTTTAACAGAAAATGTTAATATCAATTTTGATTTGATATAACTGGACTTGTTGTTTTCAATTTCTTTAACGAATTTGGAAACTGAGTTTCTTTTGGTGAGATAAACCGTTGAATCTGTTAAATCGAAGGTATTTTTCTTGTTCTGGCGAACCTTCTTGATGATTAATACCTTATTTTCACGGCTTAAATCCTTAATCTGTTTTAGCTTTCCTTTCTTGAAATGATTAAAACTTGTAATTATGGGATTTTGTGATATTTCCATTCCGTAATCTTCATTATTCTTAATTAGAAGTATTCCATCTCCCTTTTCGGGTATGGCTTTAATGTCGTCATCAAGCCTGATGGCAATCTGTGAGTTCTTAACGTCAATTACCTCACCTATTTTAAGTCCGATGTGTCCTGACCTTCTGCTTCTTTGGTAGGTGCTTGAGAACTCACCTTCAGTAAATCCCCTGTTGAAAACCAGGTTCAGATCTTCGCTTTTTGATGTTTTTCCGCTTTTCAGCTTATTTAAAGCTTTTCTGTAGGTGCTTATGACAACCGCCAAATACTCCTTGCTTCTCATTCTCCCTTCAATCTTGATGCATCTGATATTCAGCTTGGAAATCTCCTCTAATTTATTGAATAGGCACAAGTCCTTTGGAGATAAATAGTAATCCTCTTTTTTTGAAGTGCTTAACTTGTATTTCTGTCTGCATGGCTGTGCGCAGCTTCCACGGTTTCCGCTTCTTCCGCCTTTAAAGCTGCTCATGAGGCACTGGCCGGAATAGCAGTAGCATAACGCTCCGTGGGCAAAGATTTCAAGCTCCATATCGGTTTTGAGATTTTCGATTTCCTCTTTGCGCATTTCCCTTGGAAGAACAACCCTTTTGACATTTTTGCTTTCCAGGTAATCTAATTTGTCCTGATTTTCACATGTCAGCTGGGTGGATGCGTGAATCTTGAGTTTCGGCAAATGTTTATTGATTAATTCTATCAGACCCAAATCCTGAACGAGAACCGCATCAACTCCAATTGCATATAGCTCATTCAAATAATTTAGGACGTCTTCAAGCTCGTCCTGCATAATTAACGTATTGACGGTAACGTAAACCCTGACGTTGTGAAGATGTGCCGTGTTTACTGCCTCTCTGATTTCATCTAAGGTAAAGTTCTGGGCATACTTTCTGGCCCCATAGTCCTTTCCGGATAAGTAAACTGAACTTGCGCCTGCATTTATCGCGATTTTCAAATGCTCTGCAGACCCTACGGGCGCAAGAAGCTCAGGAATCCTCATGCAATCTCCCTTCCAGGAAGTTTCCCTTGTTGATGTATGACTGTGAGAAATCCATTATGTTGTATTTGAATTCGGTTAATTTTTCAGGGCTGACGTCGCCCAGGCTGTCATTATAGATTGACAGAATCTGCTTGGTGTACTTTTCATTCGAATACCTGCAGTCCACAATTAGATTGTCAAGATTCAGTTTTTTGATTACAGCCATCTCTTCGATTAAACATAAACAGTCCTTGTTGAGGATGTGGCTCTGTCTGTTGTAGTCGAAAAATATCTTGTATTTGAATTTTTTCCTTTTCTTGTCTTCTAAAGTAGCATACTCGGAATTGTTTTTGATAATAAAATCTCTGCCGTCATTTAAATTGGTGAAATCGTCCTTGCTTACAATGACTTCAAGGTTGCCGTGAATGATCATTTCCAAATCGGTATTCTTGATGTAGTTTTTGCGGGTTATCTCTTTGATTTCACGTCCGGAAAGCTCTGATGACAATATTAAACCGTTATATTTTGATAAACATTCAACGGCATAGGAATTCCAGACGTTCAGGTTATGGTTTCCGTATATCGGACAGTCGAAGATTTCTTCAACTCCTGGTGAGTCAACCATGACTGATATCATGTATCCTTCGCTTTCAAGCTCTTTTATGATTTCATTAGCTTTAATCAATTCATATTCGTTTATAAATGATGTCAATACCCATACGATTTCGATTTCAGGTGCCGTTTGTATGGCTTCCTTTAAAATGTCTTTTATGTTATCGTAATAGTCTTTTTCGTTGTTGTAAGAGCAGTTAACGTCCAGATATATTCTTTTCAGGTCAAAACCGTTGGCCGCCCTGATTTGAGCCAAGTCATTTGCAAAAAGGGACAATCTGGCTTTCGTATTCTTTTTGTTTTCATAGGATTCATAATTGCCTTTAAACTCTTCAATTAATTTTCTTGCAGCCTTAATAGATTTTTTGGTTGGAGTGAAGTGATTTAAAAGCAGTTCTTCTGCCTTTTCAAGGATTTCCCTTCTTATTTTATTCAGACCGCTGATTGGGATGAACAAATCATCCTGCATGTCATTGAACTCGACATTGTCCATGTAAAACGGTGTTCCTCCGGTCTTTTCAAGCTGCTTTATTATGGATTCGGTGGTAATCGGCCGGTTTTTGGCTTTTTCAAATCTTGCAATGCCCTTGTGCCTGAAATTTATCAGTTCATCGTCAATGTAATATTCGACCTTGATGTTTGCGGTTAAATCATTCTGGAAGTTGAATGTCACGTTAATCGGAATTTTACTTTGTATTGTTTCCTTTTTGAACTGCTTTAGGTTTTCATGGGTTCTGGCCGAATAGCTGATGAAGACTTCCGTTCCGACCTTTACAAGACGCGTAGTGTCGATAATGATTTCATTTTCATCCTGTTTTATTATGTTTTCAAGATAGATTCCCTTGATTTTGCCGTTGTATTTGAAAGCTATTCCATCACCTTTTTCCAGAATAACCGGAATTTCTTTGTTCTTGATTTCGATGGTAACTTTGGTTCCGTCAATGTCTGTAATGTCTCCTATATACAATCCTTCATGTCCGGAACTGCCTCTTCCCATTACTTCTCCGGGCTTGTCGTTCATTATGTATCCGTTGGTGAACTGCCTGTTGAAGACAAGATGCAAATCCTTTTCCCAGTCACCCGGATTTCCGTCAATGATGTTTCTGTAGCTGTTGACTATGGTTCCGATATAGTCTCCTGACTTCATTCTGCCTTCAAGTTTAAGGGAAGTGACTCCCGCATCCGTTATTTCCTGGATATTGTTGTAAGTTGCAAGGTCATGGGTTGACAATAGAAATCCGTTTCCTATGTTGTAGCCACGGTATTTTAACCGATATTCCCTTCTGCATGGCTGTGCACAGGCTCCCCTGTTTCCGCTTCTTCCGCTGTTGTAGGAGGAGATGTAGCAGTTTCCTGAAACGCAGTAGCATAATGCTCCATGACCGAAGGCTTCAAGTTCCAGGTTGATGTTATCTTTTTTAAGCTGATCGTGGATTTTCCCAATCTCCTCAACGCTTTTTTCCCTTGGAAGGACAATCCTTTTGATGTTGTTTTCATATGCCCATTTCATGGCGCTGTAATTGCTTAATGCCATCTGGGTTGATGCGTGAACCTCCAAATCGGGAATCAGTTTTTTTAATAATTGGATTATTCCGAAATCCTGCACGATAACAGCATCAACGCCGATCTGGTAGAGTTTGAACAGGTAATCTATAACGTCAATTATTTCGAAGTTGTTTATTAATGTATTGACTGTTACATGGATTTTAACATTATTTAAATGAGCGTAATTAACCGCCTTTTCTATTTCTTCCATTGTAAAGTTTTTAGCAAAAGCCCTGGCACCATAATTCTGGCCTGCAAGATAAACTGCATCGGCACCCGCATTCACTGCAATAACTAAAACGTCATAGGAACCTGCCGGAGCTAATAATTCTTTTAAATGCATTATTTCCTACACCTTTGATAATTTATACATTATAAAATATGTTTTTAGTATTAATTAAAAGTAGTGTTATTTGAACTGAATATGAATTAATGTCTCAATAATTTTTTATATAATCTTTTATTAAGATTTATATATTGAATTATTCAATATGTAATATAGCATTTATATGGGCATTCTATGAGGTTTGTAAACAAAAAAGACATATTCATCATTGCAAGAAACTCAGGGATACTGATGATTGGAATAGGGCTGATGTGTCTTGTTCCGATTATAGTTGATTTGATTTATCTGGAATTCAATTTAATATACTATATTGTACCTGCAGCAATATCTATCGCCTCAGGATCAGTCTTCATGATAATATTTCGCGAATACTCTGAAAATAGAATGCGCCTGAAGCATGGGATGATTATATCTGCATTGATTTGGCTGTGGGCATCTCTAATCTGTGGAGCGGTTTTTTATTTTGTAACGGATATAAATATCATTGATGCCGTTTTTGAAAGCATGTCCGCTTTAACCGGAAGCGGAATTACAATATATCCTGATGTGGAAGTATTGCCGTACAGTATACTATTTTTCAGGGCATTTCAGCAATGGATTGGTGGTCTGGGTATTATTGTATTGATAATATCTTTTCTAGCAAAACCTGGTAGCACAACATCAAAATTATATAACTCTGAAGCCCGTGATGACCGTCTTAAACCTTCTATCAAGGCCACAATCAAGGAAACTCTCAAAATTTATCTTGTTTATACCATTGCAGGAATTATTATGTATGTGATTGCCGGAATGCCTCTATTTGATTCGGTTTGCCATACATTCAGTACCATTTCAACCGGAGGAATGAGTGTAAAGAATGCAAACATCGGTTTTTACCATAATGATTTAATTAATATGATTACAATCGTTTTGATGATACTGGGAGCAACAAGCTTTATGGTTCATTTTAAAATCATCAAATCACGAGGCAGATCCCTGATTAGGGATTTGCAGTTCCAGGTAATGATTTCCTTAATAGCTGCTACAAGCCTATTGGTATATTTAATATCCAACATACTTCCTATGGATATCCTGTTCCACATTGTTTCGGCCGTAACAACAACTGGAGCAAGCATTCAAAGTTCAACGGTAATTGGTGGATGGCCTGCTAACGTAATCATTTTCATAATGGTATTGATGCTTGTTGGAGGTTCTAACGGGTCTACAGTAGGCGCTATTAAATTAATGAGGGTCATTACGTTCTTTAAAGGATTATATAAAAATCTGCGTGAGGTATTGTCCCCTACGGGCAGTGTTGTTTCACTGGAGGTTTCAGGTAAAAAGATTACGGACGATCTCGTAGCGGCAAGCGGGAACTACATAACCTTGTATTTGATATGTATTGTGGTCACTTGGATATTGATGTGCTCATTTGGCCACGACCCTTTCGATTCGTTATTTTTTACCATTTCAATGCAGGGAAATGTTGGATTGGAGATTGGACAGATGTCACAATCGATAGAATTGCCGTTGAAAGCTATTGGAATATTCAATATGTGGATTGGCAGGCTGGAAATCATTCCTGTATTGGTTACATTCAGTGCATTTTACGAAATCGTTAAAAAATTCTTCAGGAGATGATGCAATTCAAATCAATCATTTTTCAAATTAAGTTTCATTTAATTAAAAAACCAGCCAATATTTCAATAGATAATTCTATTAAAGCATTGTTTAATTAATCATTACTTCAAGTATTCAGATACTTTTTTTCACTCGCAGGATAACCAAATAAAATTTAAATATAATCTCATCTAAAGTAATTTTATGTATATTGTTTTTGAAGGAATTGACGGTGCCGGAAAGTCCACCCAAATAAATCTGTTGAAGGAATTCCTAGAGGCAAATGGGTTGGAAGTGGAATGCGTTGTTGAACCGACGGACTCTGAAGTCGGAAAACTGATTAGAAGAATCCTACAAAGACCTGATTCAACGACAGACCATGTTCAAAAGACTTTGGGTTTGCTTTTTGCGGCGGATAGAATGCTTATAATGGATAAATTGTCCGATGATAAGAAGGTCATACTGTCCGACAGGTCATTTATTTCCTCACTCGCTTATCAGGAACATGCGGACTGGATTAAGGTTTTGAATAAATATGCTAAAAAGCCGGATCTGGTTTTATTATTGGATTTGGATGTTAAAAAGTCAGTCAGCAGATCTTCCGGTGAGGATGAATTCGAAAATGAGGAATTCTTAACTAATGTCCGGGCAAATTACCTGGAAATCATCAAGGATTTCAATCATGAAATAATTGATGCAAACAAAGGCATCAATAAGGTTTCATCAGACATTAAAAAGGCCGTAGCGCCTCACGTCGGATTGTGCAAAGATTGCATTTTATAAAAAGGTGATAAATATGTGGGAATGTCCTGTTTGCGGAACTTTAGTCGATGACGACGAAGACATGTGTCCTAACTGCTGGTATATTCTGGGAGTCAACAATTTCATGGATTAATGATTTGATTAATATGAAAAGGCTTTTTCTTTTTTTAATTATTTTCATTCTGATTTCACAGGCAAGTGCCGTTGAAATTAGGGGCATTGATTTTGAAATCCCCGACAGCTATTTGGGCGGGGAACTAAAATCCTACGGATATATTTTCAATAACGAAAGCACTTTTTCAATACTGTGCATTGATTTTTTAACTGATAGCGGATATGCTAAAATAGCCAGTGAAAGCTCATTTAGGGAAAATGTCACTGTCGGGTCTCATGAGGCAGTCCACTGCGTTAATGATAGGAATGTTTCACGCATCTTCTATTCCATTGGAAATTCCATTTTCTCCATTTCATGGAATTCAAGTGAAATAACGCCCGAAATCGAAAAGCTGATTTCAGATTCTCCACAATCAAATTTAACGGTTTCGCAGTTTCACTCAAAGCTCGACAATGAAATGGCCGAATATCTCATTGAAAAGGAATTTGAGGACGAAGTGATTTTTCCCGGCGATAATGGGTGGGATGATTTTGACCGGGATTACATTTGGGATTTGCTATATTAATGGAGGTAATCCATGTTGGTAGGATTGATTTCAGACACCCATATCACTCAAAAAAGAGGAAAACTTTCAGAAAAGATAGTTAAAGAGTTTAATGGTGTTGATTTAATATTGCATGCCGGAGACATTACAACTTATGACGTATTAAACGATTTAAAAAAAATCGCACCCGTTGTTGCGGTTTTGGGCAATAATGACAAATTGGATTTGAATAAACATGAAATCATTGAAATCGGTGATAAAACGATTCTTTTAGTCCATGGTGATAAGATTAAAGATTTGCCTGCTTTAGGATTGAAATATGGGGAAGACATTGTTGTTAGCGGCCATACTCATAAGCCAAGTTGTGAGAGAATTGATAACATGCTTTTAATCAATCCTGGAAGCAGCAACAGGCCAATCGAATCCAACGCATCAATAGCATTACTGAAAATTAATGATGAGGTTGATGTTGAATTCATTGATTTGTAGGATTTATTAAAAATAGGATAAATCTCTTTAAGCAGAGGTATTTTTTAGAGTTAATTTGCTTCTGTTAGTATTATAATGTCTTATTTTCATCATTGCTTGATTTTTATAGTTTAGTGAATATTTTTCACTTAATTCTAAGAGGTATTTAAAAAGAGTTTTAGGTTTTAAATTAACTTTATTTGTTATTTAAGGTTTATTTTGTATTCTATTGGTATTATTACTTCTAAATTACGTAATGTTTCTAATTTAATTGATTTTTGGAGTTTTGCAACTATTATTTTCTAAACTCTAAATAATCATTAAAACAAGTTTTACAATCTATAATTAATTTATTCAATAAAAAAAATAGTAAATTGAAGGATAATTATCCTTCCAATTCTTTTAATCTCTCAGCAATGGCATCTGCCAGGAACTGCTTTGCTTTTGCAAGTTCATCGTATGATCCTACAAGCTTGGGACCGAACTCTGAATGTTCGAGCTTAACGTCAAATTTTTCAATGGCATGGGCAAGCATTGCTTCACCGACGCCGTTAGGTAATCCCATTTCATATTCTTCTATGTCTTCCATTTAATTTTCCTCCATGTATTTCCTTACAGGAGCAAAGAATTCAATTAAGAAATCTTTAATTCCATTTTTCAAATCCATCGGATGTAAGTTGCCTTCACCAAATTCTTTGAGTAATTCCTCTTTGGTTAATTCAATGTCTCCACCGAATTTTTCAGGTCTTTTGATAAGTAAAGTATCCTGATTTGGATAAACGAAGGTTTCAGCTATTTCAATCATTGGATTACCTTCAATTTCTCCCTGCGGACAGTAGCTTTTATTGATTTTTTTGCTAATCACTTCAACGGAATCGTCCACTGCAATATAATTGCCTTTGCTTGAAGACATCTTGGCGTCTCCGTCAAGACCGTGCAGTAATGGGGTGTGAATGCAAACCGGAACGTTTTCGCCGATTTTCTCTAAATTTTCACGTGCAAGCATCTGGATTTTTCTCTGTTCCATTCCTCCCAATGCGATATCCACATCAAGGGCTGCCATGTCGACCGTCTGCATAATCGGATAAATAACGCTTGCAACTTTCGGATTGTCGTCTGCACGGCTTACCTGATCCATACTTCTTCTTGCCCTTTTTAACGTGGTTAAGGTAGCTAACTGATAAACTTTATCTGCATAATCGCTTTCCAGCTGGAATGATGAGCCGTAAATGTATTCGGTTGTTTCATCAAGGCCCAATGCCTGGAAACATTTCTTGTTGTAGTCTGCAGTTTCTGCAATTTCTTCAACGCTTCCCTTTCCATTTAAAAACGCATGGTAATCAGCCAGTAATATTTTGATTTTAAAGCCCAATTTCTGCAGGGTTTTGAGCTTCTGCACTGTTACTGCATGGCCTAAATGGATTTTACCGGAAGGTTCATAACCTGTATAGGCTATAGGTTCGTCCTTTTCAAGAACTTTCTTCAATTCTTCACGGTCTATAATCTCCAGGGTTCCTTCCTCTATTAACTGAATTTTCTCTTCAATATCCATAATTATCACTTGATTAAGTAAATGTAATTTTCAATTTTGATAAGCTTGATTTCATCGCCGATATTGTAATCGCTGAATTCCTCGTTCATTTCCAAATCAACGGCAGAAAAGTCGCTTGGGTCGAGAATCTGTATTATTTTCGGAGACATTGATATTATCGTTGTCGTTTCGATTTCGCTGGATTTTTTAACGAGCTTGATGCTTTCCATATTCTTCAGGGGGATGTTGTGCTTTTTATTTGTCTTTATGTCTAATCCAACAACTCTGTTCTTGCCTATATCGGTCACCTGAATTAGTTTATTTTCATACTCGATAATGTCTTTGCTTTCAAACTCGGGAATCCTTACTGAAATCCAGATTCTGTAAAGGCCTTTTCCTGTGGATTTGTCTTCGCTGATAAGTCTTGGGGATTCCTTTATGATTCCTCCGAATTCATCTTTTAGGGCTTCAGCTATTTTGCGCCCGGTCTTCAACGATCCGATATAATAATCATAGCCTTCCTTCAGCTTGGCTATCTGCGGACAATATGCAAGTTTGTCGGTTTTTGCCTGCTTTTCCAGGGTTCTGGCCACTATTTCATCAGCCTTGTCGTATTCTTCGCTTTTTATTTCCCTGTTGTCAGCTCTGAATTGGATAACTGATTCATAGTATCCTGACTGCAGCTTGCTGCATGACGGACAGACGGTCTTTAAAATCCTCACTGACGTGTCATGGGTTTCGTCAATAGTGACTCCGTAGACGTCGCCGACTACTTCAACAAAACATTCAGCTATTGTTCCTTTGATCTGGTCAATTTCAAGGTTTATTTCTTCATTTTCAACAAGTTCATTGATTTTTATATTTCTCTCAAGTGCGCGGTATATTATCTCTTCTTCAGGGATAAATGAGTCGCTCCATTTCCCTTCCTCTAAACGACTATTGCAATGGCTGCAGATTTCCACATTAATGTTTTTTGGAATTTCAATCATTTCAAATTCCTTTAAAAAACAATCTATGCAGATTTCGCCTACCATCTGTTTGTTTTCGCTTCCGCATTCAATACAAAACATAAAAATCATTCAAAAATAAGTAAAAAGGATAAAAAATTATAATTGTTTTAACGGAGCGGTTGCGCCGCATGCGGAACATTTTAATAAAAATATTCTGCCTTCCCTTATAATTTTAGTATCCGGTCTGTTACATTCGTGGCAAATTACGTATTTATCCACATAATCTTCAATTCTTTCGTTGATTAGGTAATGTGTAAATTTACCCTGCAGGATTGCTCTTGAGCCGTCCACGTTACCTGCAGTACCTAATTCTCTCATCAGGAACTTCAATAAATGTTGAGGGTCTCTGTTTAAACCTTCACTTACTTCTTTAAAGTTTTTAATGAATGTTCTATTACCTTGGATATCTGAATAAGCTTTAGGAATCTTAAATCTTTTATGTTCAAATACTTCAGGAGGTAACTGGTCTATTGCTCTTTCTAATAAATCTTCATATTTATCCATATTATCTCTCCATATAAAATTAGTATAAGTATAATATATTAACTATGATTTTAATCATTTATTAAGTTATTGTTAAAATCATAATTAAATCTATACTCTTTTAACGTGTCCGGATTTCGGTTCGTATAATATTCCCCTTTGCGTCAGGTTTCTGATGAGGGTTTCAACCTTATCTTCACTTACGCCATGCTTTTCTTCCATATTGTCTTTTAAAACGCTTACAGGGGCTTGTCCGTTATACTCTTCCTCAAGGAGCTTGACTTCGTCCACGAGAGTGCTCATCTTATCTCTTTCGGATTTAGGTCTTCCTCCGCCGATAATGTCTGCTTCAACTTCACCGGTTTCCGGATCGACTCCCACTTCCTTAAGACATGCCATCTGAAGTCTGACGGCCTTTTTAGCATCCTCTTTTTCAACAACATCCTTTAATTTCATTTTGGCGCATGCTTCTGCCAAACGGATTATAGCTTCAAGTTGTCTTGCGGTAATCGGGACAACGGAGTTCTCTTCAGTATTGCTGCTGCTGTTTCTCGTATCCACATAGAAATTCTTCAATACTTCAGTCGCTTCATCGCTCAGCACCGGATTGACGTTTTTACGTGCATACGCAATGTATTTTCTAAGCAAATCGGGTTCGATTTCATAATCGATATTGCTTGACTGGTGAATGTTTAGAATGTGCTGGGCAAGCTCTGAATCTCCTTTTCTGCTTGGCTTGTCTTCAACAACAAAAATCAAGTCGAAACGTGATAAAATTGGTGGTGGCAGTTCAATCTGGTCTGCAAGAACCTTGAATCTGTCAAACCTTCCGAATTTAGGGTTTGCAGCTGCAAGAACGGAACATCTTGAATTCAATGTTGCCATGATTCCTGCCTTTGCAATACTTACTGTCTGCTGTTCCAAGGCTTCGTGAAGCGCTGATCTGTCTTCAGCTCTCATCTTGTCCAGTTCGTCGACACAGACGTTTCCCTGGTCTCCCAGTACCAGCGCACCTGCTTCAAGTGACCATCCGCCCAGTTCGTCCCTTACGGCAGCTGCAGTTAAACCGGCACCTGTAGTACCTTTACCACTCGTATAAATACTTCTTGGAGCCAGTTTGGAGACGTATTTAAGAATCTGGGACTTACCTATACCCGGGTCTCCGACAATAAGGATGTGAATGTCTCCCCTTAATCTGGTTTCATCCGCCAGCTGCTTTGCAGAACCTCCGAACAATTGAAGCGCAATTGCTTCCTTAACGTCAAGGTAACCCCTGATTGACGGGGCGGTTGACTTGATGATTTTTTCATAAATGTGAGGGTCTTTTGATAACTCAAGAATTTCCTCCTCATCCTCTTCGGATAAATGAAGCTCTTCAAATTCCTGTTCTAATGGCTCAATATGATTGACATAAATGTAATTTTTGAATTTACCGCTTCTCTCTTCTCTAAACGTCTTTAAGGTACCGGTGATTCTTACTTTGTCACCGGGATTCAATTCATCTACTAAATCATCTTCCAAAATCATCAACATCTGTTTAGGTTCGGTTCCTCCGGAGAGATTTTCGAGAGGTTCCTGCATTCTTGCGGTTTGGGTATCGATATAATGTGATTCCTCCTGAAGCAGCCTGAAGGACCTTCCTCCACATTCCCCACACAGTGACGGTTCCAGTATTGTTCTGTCTGAGGTCTGTTCGACTTCATGCAGACGCATACATCCTCTACATTCAAAAACGGCAGTTTCGATACGTGGTCTTATTTCATCGGTTTTTCTCACGATTCCCTCTGCAGCAACGAATGTTCCGATGTATTTACTTAATAATATCTTTAACGGAATGACATTGCTCACATTCTTGAAACGAATGTTCAAATCGGCGTCCTTGGCCAGGGGGTCAATATTCTTAACTGCAATTTTTGCCGCTTCTATAACTTCTTCAGGCTTATCAATCAATAAATCCGCCAAATCAGGGTCAAACACTTCCAATTGGGTATAATCTACTGTCAGGGATCTATTGTCAGGATAAGTTTCAAGAATTTCAAATACGTCATCCTTATAGGATGTGGCAAAAAATTCTTCAAATTTCGCAATCGATGTTTGTGATTTATTAGTAGATTTCATTATATATTACATTAATTTTTCATACTTAAAAAATAATTGGATGAAGTAAAAATTATATAGTATGATACAGATATATATTGCTACCAATCTATCAATGGTGTTAAAATGGCTACAAAACAGATTTCATTAAGGTTAGATGAGGAGTTGATTTTTCAAATTAAGGAATTTGCAGTACAGTCAAGAATGACACAGACTGAACTGATTAAATTATGGATAATCAGAGGATTGGCTGAATCCAAAGATGACAATAAAAAAGGATCTCTTAAGGATTTGGCAAATACGGTTACATTGCCTTATGCGACGGATTCCGCTGAAATTGCCAAAAATCTTCAAAGGCGGGAACTATGATTTTTGTTGATACGTCCTTTCTTGTAGGATTATTATTGACCAATGACGTTAATAATCCTCGAGCCAACGAATTGATTGATTTGATTGACGATGATGATTTGATTATCAATAATACTGTTCTTACAGAAACAATTAACTTCTTAAGCAAATGTAAAAAGATTAAACAGGGTCATGTTATTAAAGATTCAATTGATATATTGTTGAATTCATGCGATATTCATTATTTAACGGCAAATGACTATTCTGCAGCAATTGGTACATATTTGCATTACAATGGTGCCGTAAATTTCTCTGATTGCACTATTTTGAAGTCAATGGAGTCTTTGGGAATTGATGAAATTGTGTCTTTTGACAGCGATTTTGATTTGATTTCCGGCATTAAAAGGCGATATTAGGTAAATGTTATATATGAATATCAATAAATTATTATATTAATATCCTTAAAAAAGGAGGCTATTATGAGAAAATCAAGATTAAGCTTATTTAAATCCACTTCAATGTTAATTTCCGTTGTCGGAATTATCATGATTATCGCAACAATCATTGTCGTTGCATATGTAGGATTTAGTATTGTTAACGAGTCAATTACTGACGAGATATCCTCCGGAAATCAGTATGATGAGCTGGCTGATTTAAAATCACAATACGGTGATTTGGAGTCAAAATTCGATTCTGTCAAGTCCACTTATTATGCGGGAAGTTCCGATGATATTCAAAAGTATAATGATGCCAGACTGGAGCTTACGAGAGCTGCTTCAGCCGTTGATAATGTTGCATCTGCATTGGATGCTGGCAAACCATCAAATGAAGTAGACAGCAGAATTGATTTCGCTAAAGATAAACTGCAGGTGGCTCGTCAAGCATACGAAAATCTTTAAATTTTCTTTTCATTTTTTTACTTTATGTTTGTAGCCCATTGCGATAACATACATTTCAGAACTTTTTTTACGTGAAGATGGTGGCTTTGTGGTCTTTACTTGCCTGTATTTCCTTTTAAGTCCGTCAAGCATTTCCTTATATTCCGGACCCTGAAAGACTTTCATTACAAGGTTTCCCTTCTGTTCCAAGAGATTGTCGGCGATTCCGATGACTGAATTGGTCAAATCGATTGAGCGCAGCTGATCGAGGTTTTTTATTCCGCACAGTTCGGGAGATGCGTCGCTCATGATGACCTTTGCCTTTCCGCCGATAACTCGGGTGATTTTTCCCTGAACCTCAGGCGTTGTGAAATCCCCCTTGATGCGGTAATAGTTTTCGTTTGGAAGGGCTCTTATGTGGTTTAAGTCAACGCCGACGACTATTCCTTCCTCATCCACCTTTTCGAGAGCTACCTGTGACCATCCGCCGGGAGCCGCCCCCAAATCGACAACTGTATTTCCCTTTTTGATAATTTTGTATTTCTTGTCTATCTGTTTGAGTTTATATGAAGCTCTTGAACGATAATCTTCGGCTTTAGCCCTTTTGTAATACGGATCCTTTTTTCTTTCCATTTGCCATTTACTGCCCATATTAATCCCTCGGATATTGAGTAAAATCAAGCGCGCTGCATACCGGAGCGCCTATTTTGACTATTTCCACATCAACGTTTTTGTCATTAATTTCAAGAAGCATTACTGTTCTGTCGGCTAGTCTTGGAACAACGGGACTTCCGGGATTTAAAAGCAGGACATCTTCAACCTGTTCGATTTTAGGCTGATGGGAATGTCCGCTAACCAGGATATTAACGTCCAACTGCTTTGCCAGGTATAATAATTGCTGGGTATCTGCTCTCGGATAGACCTCGCCGTGGGCCACTCCAATCCTAAGGCCTTCAGCATTAATTACTCTTGCTTTAGGCAATTTCAATCCTGCAACCCTATCCATATTTCCCTGAACCGCCATTACTGGAGCTATACTTTCCAGTTCATCGATTACATCCATAGTTGTCAAATCTCCTGCATGTATTATCAAATCAACATCCTTAAATGATGACAATACATTATCCGGTATCTTATTGGCTCTGTCGGGAATATGCGTATCTGAAATTAATCCTATTAACATAGTTTTTATTTTGTGTTTTCATCATTTTTAAAAATTTAGATTCAAATAAAAACAGTTATTAATTTATAAAGACATAAATATTATCATCATCTTCGAGGATTGATAATTATGGGAGAAGTAAAAAAGGAAGATATTTTGGAGATACTAAGTAAATACGATAAAGATGAAATAACACTCGCTACTCTTGGAAGCCACACCTCTTTGCATATCCTGCAGGGTGCAAAGGAAGAAGGCTTCAGAACAGCCATCGTCTGTGAAAAGGGAAGAGAAATTCCATATCAAAGATTCGATGTTGCAGATGAATACATTATTGTCGATGAATTCAAGGACATCGTCAATGAGGACGTTCAGCAAAAATTAAGGGACATGAACGCAATCGTCATTCCTCACGGTTCATTTGTGGCATATGCCGGATTGGACAATGTTGAAGACAAGTTCAACGTACCTATGTTCGGTAACAGGGACGTCTTAAGATGGGAAGCAGAAAGGGATAAGGAAAGGGCATTGCTCGTTGAAGGCGAAGTACGTATTCCTTACAAATATGACGACCCTTCTCAAATCGACAGGCCTGTAATGGTCAAGTTCCCTGGAGCAAGAGGAGGAAGAGGTTACTTTGTCGCATCATCTCCAGAAGAATTCGACGCCAAAATTGACGCTATGAAATCCCGTGGTTGGTTAGACGACTCTGACGTTGAAGCAGCTCACATTGAAGAGTATGTTTCCGGATGTAATTACTGTATACACTACTTCTACTCCGCTTTAGATGATAAGGTTGAATTAATGGGAATGGACACAAGATACGAATCCAGCATTGACGGTTTTGTAAGAATGCCTGCAAAAGATCAGCTGGACATTGATTTAAGCCCTTCCTATGTTGTTACAGGTAATCACCCGGCTGTAATTAGAGAATCTTTACTCCCACAAGTATTCGATATAGCTGATAAATTAGTTGAAAGCGCTAAAAAATTAGTCCAGCCAGGATTAAACGGTCCGTTCTGTATGCAAACTCTGGTAAACGATAACCTGGAAGTAATCTGTTTTGAAATAAGTGCAAGAACAGACGGCGGAACAAATACCTTTATGGACGGTTCTCCTTACTCATACCTGACCTACGGCAAACCTATGAGTATGGGTAGAAGAATAGCTCTTGAAATTAAAAACGGTATAGAAAGAGACGAATTAGATAAAATAATAACATAATCAAATCATGTCCATTAATTTTTTAAAAATTGTGGACTATTTGAGAATCGGGGTGCATTTACATTTTAAATTGCACTTCGAGCATATTTTTTTTAAGAACAGATTTTTTCAGATGACTTTTAGTGAAAGTATTCATCGATTATTTTTGGGTTTTGAATCAGGCACTTGTTTTTAATTGTTTGATTTCTGTTAAAATGAGTGTTGCATTTGATTTTAATGTATTTTTGGTATGGTATGTAGATAAACTCTCATTTATTAATGCTTTTGTCTTGCAGCCGCAGCGTCAGAATAAAGACAACTCCCATCAGGGCCGACATCACCAGCATTACAAATTCCATAGCATTCTGAAAAATCTCGTCGACAATGGTCACGACAGCACTGCCCTGTGATTCAATCTCGTTTACGCTGCCTACTTTTTGGAAGTAATCAAAGATTTCCTGATAGTATTGTTCGTCTTCTGAATGATCAGGCGCATGCGTATCGATTGCATTGCTGATGCCGCCTAACATTCCAAGAATCAGAATTATTCCGATAACTGCAGTACCCATTGATTCACCTAAGGACTGGCCGGTTGAAGTAATGCCTGATGCGTTATTTTCGCTTTCATCAGGAATATTGATTAATGCAATATCTACACTTAAAGCCATAATAAAACCAAGTCCTGCACCCAATATTAACATTCCCGGCATAAACTCCACTATTGTTGCATTCATTCTAAAGTGGTAGCTTAAAATCAGACATCCAATGATTGACAATATTGCTCCTATTGCCATTAGTGTCTTGTGATTCAATTTTCCTGATAAATTTGGAGCTCCCACTGCAAAAATAAGTAAGCTTATGGTCAGAGGAAGTATGGTCAAACCTGTGTTGAATGCAGTTAACTCCAATACGCTCTGCAGGTACAGGGAAACTGTAAACAATGCCCCTTCCATTACAAGATATACAAGTATCAGAATGACAGTTCCAACACGTAAATTTTTGTCTTTAAACAATTCCATATCAAGCAGCGGCACATTGCCTTTCTTTTTTCTTCTGTTTTCAAACAATGCAAAAACCACCAGGGTAATTATGCCCAAAATCATCAGGATTATGCTGGTGGGGATATCCTCGGATAATGTCAAAATACCGAAAACCAACAAAACAAGGCCAATAACTGAAATTATGGATCCAGTAATATCCAAATCGCCTTTGGATTCGGTAGGTATGAAATCAGGTATTTTCTTTTGCATTACTAAAATAATGACAACGATTACCAGTTCAAATGCAAATCCGTATCTCCAGCTGAGAAATGTTGTCATCATCCCTCCGAAGAGCGGGCCGATAGCGGCCGCTATTGCAACCATAACGCTCTCGATTGCCAGGGCGAATGTTCGTTTTTCGCCTGAATATGTTCCGCTTATTATGGAAATGATGGCAGGAAGCATTAATGCTCCGGCTATGCCTTCTATTACTGCCCATCCTATAAATAACATTGTAGCATTCAGACTTATCGCTGAAGTAAATGTACCGATACCGTAAAGTACAGCACCGATTAAAAATAGTTTCTTTTTACCGACTATGTCCTGAAGCTTGGCACCGAGCAACATGAATGCGGCAGTGATGAGAGTATAAAATGACATGGTCATCTGAATCGTACTTACATCAGTGCTCAAGTCAGCAACGACCCGAGATATGCTTACATTCATGAATGTAGTATCCAAGGAGATAATAAAGGAAGCTAAACAAACAAGAATTAAAGGAATCCAAGTGTGTTCCTTAATATTTTCTTCCATATTTATTAAGCCTCCAATTATTCTCAATTTTAATTATAACATTGCCAATTTATTTCATTATAATTACTTTTTCTTTTTATTTTTTCCAATCTTCTGCTTTTTTTCATATTCAACTTTTGCTTTTTCACGGCTTCTTTTAGCCCATGCGCCGACAAAACTTACGAAAGCGCCAACAAGCAGAATAATTATTACAAAGCATATTACTCCAATTTCAGTTGCAAAGAACCCTGAAAATGCTCCCAATGTTCCATCTAATGCCAAATAGACAATCGGCGTTGATGCGATTGCACCGAGCACGATTCCGTACTTGATGTTTTTGGCTTCATATCCGACATACAGCAGTCCTATGGCTGAAAATAGAAATAGCCATTCATAACCGTGGGCTGCAATAATGATTGTTCCTGCAGTAATTGCAGCACCTATAATCAATGATTTCCAATTAATATCATGGTATAAATCCATATTTTATCTCCTATCTTTTTTTTCTCCAGAAAGAGCTCCTCCAAATGCTCCTGTAATTCCCATTACAATCATATAGTAAATCAGTTGTCTGACAACCTCAATTAAGCTGGTTACTCCGGAGACCGTAAATCCGGTAAGCCCGCCCAGAATTCCGGTAAGGCTTCCTCCTACAGTAACGAGTATAATGAAAAGTATTGCGGTTACAATTGTACCAAATGCTCCAGCAACCGCCGCATTCCACATTCCGCCAATGATTCCCGAATGGGCCATGTATCCCACAATGAATCCGACGATTAACAGTCCCACAAATTCATAAGGCGCAAAGAATGCTCTTACTATTACAGTTAACATAAAACCGACAATCACTGCACTCCATTTGGTCATAATTTCACCTCGAACATTAATGAAATTAATTGCTCATTAACATTATTTATATTTTACTTTTAATATTATTAATGGTTAGTAGAGTTCTGTTAATTTGTCCTTAATTTGGTCAAGCACTGCCTTATGCATTCTTTTTGTAAATTCTGCCCTATCATTCTGGTTCAATACGTCCAGATAACCTTGTGAAACCAAATTAAATGCAAATGGTGTTGGAATAACAGTATTTATTGTTTTAATTTCCATTTCCTCGGACGCAATCCATTCAATTACTTTCAATGCATTTTCAACGTCCATGTAATCTTCCAGAGCTTCCCTTCGGGCTTCCTTAAGTATTGAAAAGTTTTCATCCATTTCCTGAACGAACTTGAGCAGTATCTTTCCCCGCACCTGCTGGCGGCCGACTGATTTGGATTCTCCCTTATATCTCCTTAAAGTCATTAATGAACGTCCGGCGCAGTGCCTGAATCTGCTTGCCAGGGTTTCGGTCTTGTCAAGTGACTGCGTCAGTATCGGACGGAAGTTTTCCGGAGTCAGCTGCCGGAATGATTCGAGTCCGCCAATCTTGCTGTCCGAACTCAGGTAAAATCCATTGTCTGATATGGATATTGTCACGTTCATATTGTATCTTCTTGCAACCAAGTAAGCTACTGCCCTGGAGAGTGCATCATTTACCTTTCTTCCGAACAAACTATGAAATATTACAAAGCGTCTGTCACCAAAACCGCGGTAGTATTCTATCAGCAATTTCCTGTTGCTTGGAATCTGGGCATACTTGTACTGTTCGACGAAATATTCGTAAATGGAATTTGCCGCAAAGTCGTCGACGTAGAGATAATCATAAATGAATTCCATAATCTCTTCCTTGCTTCGCCTGTACTGGAATTTGGAATCCATATGTGCCCTGAAGCGCTGGATATCCATTGCCAAATCAAATGATAATGGCAATTGCTGTGAAAACCATGACGGGATTGTCGGAGGTCCGTTTGACGGTGAAACGTTAATTGTCATTCCCTTGGCGTAATTGAATCTGAAGGTGTTTCCGCCTAAAACAAAGGTATCTCCTTTTTTAAGCCTTTCCATGAACTCAGCTTCGATTTTTCCGACTGTTTCTCCGTCGCATTTCACAAGAACTCCCGAACTGTCAGGTATTGTCCCTATATTGGTTGAATAAAGCATCCTTGCAAGCTTTCCCCTTTTGCCGAAGGTGTTTTCCTTATAGTCAATCCAGATTTTCGCATAGACGTATCTGTCTTCGAGTTCAGGGTATTCGCCACCCATATAGCTTAAGACGTCTTCATAATCGTCTCTTGTCAAATCCTTATAGCAGTAGCTTTTGCGTATGACGTCATAGGCGTAATCGATGTCCCAAGGATTTTCAATGCTCATTCCGTAAATGTGCTGCGCCAGAACGTCAAGACAGTTTTTTGGGATTTGAATCCGGTCAATTTTTCCTTCCTTGGCGTTCTTTAAAAGAACGGAACATTCAACCAGGTCGTCACGGTCGGTTACAATGATTTTTCCTCTTGATTTCTCATGCAGTCTGTGTCCGCTTCGCCCTATTCTTTGAAGGGCTCTTGAAACGGATTTCGGGGAGTTTATGAGAACCACCAAATCAATGTATCCGATGTCTATTCCCAGTTCAAGTGAAGTTGAGGATATGACTGCCTTGAGCTTTCCTTCCTTTAAATTGTTTTCAGTTTCCAGTCTGACCTCCTTTGAGAGGGATGAATGGTGAGCCATAATGTTTTTGCTGTTGTAGTTCATCGGGAACATCTTTTTGAGATTATAGACGAACCTTTCCGTTCCGCTTCTCGTATTGGTAAATATCAGCGTTGTCTTGTTTTCCTGTATCAGGTCATCGAGCAGGCTGTACATTCCAAGGCGGATATCCTCCTCATCGGCAATCGTAATGTCGCTTACCGGACATATGACTTCCATATCAAGTTCCTTGAGGTAATTGATGTTTACAACTTCACAGTCCCTTTCAACGCCGTATTCGTATCCGACCAGAAATCTGGCGACTTCATCAAGGGGACTGACGGTAGCCGAAAGCCCGATTCTTGTAAAATTGCCTATTAAATGGTGCAGCCGCTCAAGCGACAGGCTTAAATGAACGCCCCGTTTATTCTCCGCCAATGAATGAATCTCGTCAACTATGACGTATTTGACGTGGCTCAGCTTTTCGCGAAACTTAGGAGCCACAAGAAGTATGGATAATGTTTCGGGAGTTGTTATCAGGATGTGGGGAGGCTGCTTGAGCATCTTCTGTCTTTGATACTGGCTGGTGTCGCCCGTTCTTACGGCCTTTCTGATGCCTAGCTTTTTACCTGCAATCTGCTCGATTTCCTTTAAGGGCTCTTCCAGATTCTTTTCAATGTCATTGTCCAGAGCCTTTAAGGGTGAAATGTAAATGCAGTAGACCTTGTCCTCAAGCGATTCCTTTTCGGATAATGCCGTAAGCTCGCTTATGATTGACAGGAATGCGGTCAGCGTCTTACCCGAACCCGTCGGTGATGAAACCAGAATGTTTTTCTTTTTATGGATTTCAACGATTGATCTTTTCTGAGCAGGCGTAAAATCATCGAATTTATTGTCAAACCACTGTCTAACCCATGGATGCAGCGTTTTATAAATGGTCTTTTTTGAATAGATTTTTGTTTGCTCACTAATCATATTAATCAATCTACATTAAGAATTATATATTTACAAATATAATATTGATATTAGAGGTTATAAAAATGTCTAATTTAACAATGACCGAAGCAATCGAAAATCTTAAAAGTGAAGATGTAAGTGTTAGAAAGGAAGCTATCGAATCATTAATCGGCGTAACCGATGAAGAAGCAATCGATCCGTTAATTGAAGCAACAACCGATGAGAATGCGCAGGTCAGATTTAAGGCTGCCGAAATTCTGGGAAATATGGGTAACGTTGCATTTGACAGGCTCGCTTCCAAATTCACATCCGAAACAGGTAAAAACAAAAGATTTTTGGCTTTTGCTTTAAAAGAAACTAATAATGAAAATGCCATTCCTCTGTTTGCTGAAGCCGTAAGCGATGAAGACTTTGGGGTTAGAAAAGTTTCAATCCGTGCTTTGGGAGAGCTTCAAGCCAATGATGAATTGGATACCATTGCTAAAGGTTTGGATGATGAGGACTGGGGCGTAAGGCTTGCAACCATACACGCCTGCGCTGATTTGGCTTCAGATGAATCAATTGCATTAATCAAAAAGGCAAGAAAAGAGGAATCCGATAAGGACTTCAAGAAATCCTGTAATAAAGCCCTTAAAAAGGCTGAAAAGGTTAAAAAGGCCAAGGCTGAAGGCAAAGTCGTATCCAATACAATACCTATGAAAACCATTAAGGATATGGAAAAGACCAATCCTCAAAAGGCAATTAAAGAATATGAGAAATATGTCAGTTCCGAAACGGACAAGGACGCTCCATATAAAAGACTGGCTGTCCTATACAGAAAATTAAATATGTATGATGAGGAAGTGGCAGTTCTTGAAAAGGCCATTGACGTACTGTCCGAGAAAAAGCCTGGAAAGGAAGAATGGTTTGAAAAAAGATTAAACAAATTGAGATGATTACTTTTCGATTATCTCATACAAATCATTTCTTTTATTTTTTAAAACGGGAATTTCATTCCTTACTTTTTTTATTTCATCCAGATTAATGTCAACAGTTTTAAGCTCTTCTTTATAATCCAGCTGACAGATTACTTCTCCCCACGGATTAACTGCAATCGAATGGCCATAGCTGTGATAGCTGGCATCTTCATTTAATGCAGGTGCAACGCCGATGCAGAATACCTGATTGTCAAGGGCTCTTGACCTGAAAAGCAGTTCCCAGTGGGCGGGTCCCGTTGTCATGTTGAAGGCTCCCGGATAGAATAAGATTCGAGCTCCCTTTTTCACGTTTATCTGAGCCAATTGGGGAAATCTGACGTCATAGCATATTCCCATGCCTATTTTGCCGAATTCTGTTTGTGCCACGTTGAATTCATTTCCCGGCGTTAACGTATCGGACTCCTTAAAATAGATTCCTCCTTCAACGTCAACGTCAAAAAGATGCATCTTGCGGTGCTTTGCAATTATTTCACCCTTTCTGTCGAAAAGATAGCTGGTGTTGTATATTCTTGTGTCTTCCTTTTCGGGTATGGATCCTGCCAGAATGTAAACTTGATGTTTTTTGGCCAGTTTGGAAATGCTTTCCAGTGTAGGGCTTGAATTTTCCTCTTCTGCATATTCTATGAACTTGTCGTTGGAATATGGGCAGTTGAACATTTCCGGAAGAACAATAAAATTAGAATCAAGACTAACAGCTTCATTTATCATTGAAGTTGCCTTTGAAATATTTTCCTGCTTATTGTCAATTACATCCATTTGACATAAAGCTATTTTTACAGTATTCATTTTTAATTTAAAAAATAAATTGAAAGTATGAATAAAATCATACTATCCAATTCTTGTGGATTGCAAAACAGAATCAATTTCAGTAGTTTTAATGCCATCCATTGAGTTAGCTTTTATTTTATATACAAATAAGTTGCCGTCTGAGATTATTGATACATATCTCGTGAAATTGCCACCAGTACTTTCAATAATAATGTCTGATGCGTTTTTACTATCTATCTGGGTAGGTAGAATTGTATTTATGTTATCTCCATCTGCCAGAGCAGCACTTACTCTTTCATTATTTACTTGATATATTGATGAAAATTCGCTAGAAACGTTATAATACTCTATTACAGTACCATTACTATCTTCGAAAAAGACCGCTCCTTCATGCAATTCATCATATCCGGTGGTCTCATTCCAACTGGATGGGTATGAGAATGAAAAACCGGCATCTGAGTATTTGTTTAAGCTGTCAGTTTTCGTTTGGGTAGTATTGTTGGGTCCTGTAACTATAATTACGCCAATTACAAGTAAGGTTATAAGTAAAATAGCGCCAATTGCAAGTTTGTTTTCTTTGATAATATCGAGTGTACTTTGCTCATTTCCACTTTTATTAATGATTGGCCTATCTTCAAAGATTGTATCTTCTTTAGAAACCTTTACTTTTGGTTTAGGAAATGTATATCCACAATTTCCACAAACTGGAGCACCATCATAACTAGGATTTCCACATTCAGGACATTTTTTCACAGATTTACCTCCATTAAAATTAAGATATATTAGTTATATTATTTAATATTATATGTAATAGATGTGATATTATGAGTGATGATAAAAAAATTAATGCTGATGATATAAATTATGCTGTTTATAAAATTGGAAATTGGAAAAACGATTATGAAATTAACCAAATAGGTCTGTCAAAAGAAATTCCGGTGACCAAACCCACTGTAACCCATATCAAGTTTAGCATGGATGAAATAAGAAACGCACAGTTCGAAATTTCAGATAAAACTGTAAACGGTTTTGTGGCAATCGCGCTTCAGTTGAATCCAAAAGTTCAGGAAATGGAACTTGAGGACGTCATTGATCTTGAACAGGATGAATTCGACAAAATCTCAGAAGAACTGGACGGTCTGGAGTTGTTGGATGATGATTTGACAATAGATTTGGATGATGAGACTTATCTTATCTATAAGCTGGAAAAGGAATGCCACGTAACTCAGTCCATTCCGGCCAATGAGCATACCAGAAAGTATTATGAAGCCGAAATGAAAAGAATTGACGATGCGGTTTTAAATTAAAACGCATCCAATGTTATTTTTTTATCTCTTTTCAGTTCGCGCGGAGGCTCAACTGAAACGAATTCGATGCCTTCCTCTTCACTCAATTCAAGAGCGTCATCCATAATTGATGGGGCGACAAGCAATCCTCTGATTTTCTTCTTTTGAACTTTGCATTCCTTTAGGTAGGCATTATCGGTATTTTCCATGTCCTGCAGGTATCTCTTCAGCTGTTTTACTGCATTAACGCCGGCTTTTCTTGCCTTAAGTTCCAGAATCATCAGGTTTCCGTCACTGTCCTTTCCTAAAATATCAATAAAGCCATGTTCGACAGCATATTCTCTTGTTTTTGGTGTAAAGCCTTCCTCTATAATGTGAGGTCTTTTCATTATCATGTCGCTCATGTCCTTTTCATAACCTGCCTGTTCAAGCTCTTCATAGTCTTCAACGTTTGCATAATTGATGAATTGGATATGCCTTACTTCAACGCTCAGCAGTTCCTTTGGAGTTCGCCTGTGGCTTTCAAGCATTAGTCTGTCCCCTTTCAGGTAGCATCTTGTTCTGGATTTTGGAGGCTGCCAATTAACTGGCTCCACTTTTTTGTCCTGATGTATTAAAAAAGATCCGTCAGGCTTAATGAGAATTATGCGTTCTCCCCAATTCAATTGGCTTAATGCCCGTCCTTCATATTCGACTCTACAGCATGCGAAAAGTATTATTGTAGCCCTTTTGCGCAGAGCCTCTTCAACCAGTTCATATGCTTTTTCACATTCGGGTTTTTCAAGAATTTTATATTTCATTACTTTTTACATTGGTTAGATTGATTTAAATATTTTGTTTTTAAGAATTAATTTTAAGAAAAAATCAGGTGGGATTCAAATTTGTGAAGATGAATATTTTGAGCAAAAGCGGGAAAATTTTGTAATGGATTCCTTTAAATTTTCCAATGGGGAAGTCCTTGAAAATGTTAACGTTGAATACATGACCTTTGGAAATCCAAAATACGAAAATGATGTGATTTCAAATGTGATTGTTTATTGCCACGGCTCTCTGGGCAATTTTACCTCCGTTAAGAAGATATTTCCTCTGCTCGGCGAAGGTGATGCATTTGATGAGAATAAATATTTTTTCATTTCAATTTCAGCTTTGGGCTCACCGGGTTCATGCAGCCCTTCTTCAACCAATTTAAAAAATAAATTTCCAATCTATTCTATTGAAGACGTTGTCAATTTCCAGAAACAGTTTTTAGCCGAAAAATTCAATATAAATCATGTTTTGGGCATTATCGGCAACTCCATGGGGGGTTTTATTGCATTAACGTCTGCCATTCTCTATCCAGACTTTGCAGATTTTATAATGCCTGGTGTAAGCAGCTATAAGGTCGCAGGGCATGATTATATATTATCCAAATTTGTAAATGAAATCATCACAAGCGACGAGAACTATGAAAAGGGAATTGAATGTGATTCATTAGCAAGAACGTTAAAGATAGCCAGCTTGGCAGAATTCAATTTCGGACTCTCCAAAGAGGCCCTAAGGGAAATGCCAAAAGAAGAGCTGTCACGGGAATTTGAAGAATTTGGTGAGGAGAGTTCATTTTTAGACATCTATGACGTTAAATACTGCAATGAGGCTTGCATGAATTATGATGTTGAAGACGATTTGGACAAGATTACTGCCAAGACGCTGATTATTTCATGCATCCAGGATCCGCATTTTCCTCCGGAGCTTGACGGCATTCCAATGTCTGAAATGATTGAAGGTAGTGAAATCATCATCATGGATTCGCAATTGGGCCATTTGTGCTTCAATGAACTTGAAAGTATTTCTGATGAATTAAATGCATTCATGGATGAATTTGGGGGTTAAGATGAACGTTAAAATAACGGGTTTCGATGAAGATGCGGAAATTCCATTCATAGACTACGAGGCATATGGCCTGTCAGTGGAGCAGATGGATTTTTTGAATGAGAATCTGGATGATGAAACGTCTGTTAATGGTGATGTCTTTAAAATCAGAGTCTATTTTGAGGAAATATTCCCATTTCAAAGCGACATTGCCAAAATAAGGTTGGATGATTTCATTGCCCGTGAAGAGATTGAGATGAATGTTTTTCTTTCAAGTTTTCTGGAGGATATGTGAAGATTTAATCAGTTTTTCCGGTATTTTTTGGTGAAAAAAGTATTGATTTTTTGATATCAAAAAGATTTATATACTTTTAAATGAATAGCAATTTATAAGGAAAATTAATTATTTGTGGTTGCAAATGGATAGTGGAAGATATTATTTGAAAAATGAACATCATATATTCGATGAATTTGAATTCAAGAACGGACGTGTTCTTAATAATGTTCATGTGGATTATGGTGTTATGGGAACTCCAAAATATGATGAGGAAGGCAATATTGTAAATGCCATCATGTTTTGCCATACCTTTGAAGGAGACTATTCTTCACTTTCCGATATTCATCTGTTAATAGATGAAAATAAGGTTTTAAGCAAGGAGGAATATTTCTTCATATCCATAACTTCATTGGGCTTTCCCGAATCATGCTCTCCATCCACAACTGGTTTAAAAGATCTTTTCCCTGAATATGAAATTGAAGATCTGATTAATTTTAAAAGGCAGCTTATAAAAGAGAAGTTTCAAAATATCAAAAGGTTCCATGGAATCATAGGAATTGCCTTTGGAGGCTATGAGGCTTTAGGATGGTCTGTATTTTATCCGGACGAAATGGATTTCGTCATTCATTTTGCAAGCTCATTTAAAAATGACGGATACAAGTATATCTATGCAAAATTGGCAAATGACATTATTGAGTCATCACCACAGTATTTTTCTGAAGTTTATGACGAATCGATATCCAAGGTGCTGATTTCCTTATCTCAGCTCCATTATCTCGTTACCTTCTCAATGAATTATTTCAATAAAATGTCCATTGATGAAATCGATTTGACAATGGACAGCTTTGCAGACAGAGGATTATTCTATGACATTTATGATATCAAAATACGCAACGACTTTTTAAAGACATATAACCTGGAAAATTATCTGGACAGGATTAAGAGTAAATTATTAATCGTTAGCGTTGATAACAATAACTATTACACTCCGGAATATGATTCGATCCCATTGCATAATGCCGTTGAAAATTCCGAGCTGATATTTTTGGATATGGGCGATGAGCCTAACGAATTGGAACATCTTTATAAAATAGAAGAAGATATAAAAAGATTTTTGAGTGATGTTTAAAAAAAGAATTTTAAGCTAGATTGTAATCTAGCTATTTTGACGCTTCAAGCATATGATTGACTGCTTTTAATGATTTTTGAGCCACTTCTTCTGGAAGCGTGACTTCAGGAGCTTCATTTTTAAGTGCATCCCTGACTTTTTCCAAGGTGTGCAGTTTCATTGTTTTACATATTGCCCCTTCAAGCAGAGGATATAGTTTTTTTCCAGGAATTTCTGAGTTAATTCTTGTAATCATATCTATTTCAGTACCGATTACAAATTCCTCGGCGTCGCTTTCAGCAATGAATCTCAGCATTCCTCCTGTTGATAAGACCTCATCACAGGCATCCTGAACTTCCTTATTGCACTCAGGGTGGCAGATTATTACTGCATTAGGATACTCTTCACGCTTAAGCTCAACGTCTTCAACATGGAATAGTCTGTGAACGTAGCAGTGCCCGTCTTTAGGGGTCGGAATGATTTTTTTATCCACCCTTTCCTGAACATGGGTTCCCAGATTCTTGTCCGGTCCGAAGAGGATTTCATCATGGGGTAGGCTTTCAGTAACTTTCACCGCATTGGCTGAGGTACATAATGTATCAGCATGCTGCTTTGCCTCGGCAATACTGTTTACGTAGAGAATGACTCCGGCATCAGGATGTTCCTCTTTAGCTTTCAATAATTCCTCTTCAGGCAGCATGTGAGCCATAGGACATTCCGCTTCCAAATCGGGAATGACAATTTTCTTATCCGGGTTTAGGATATGTGCAGTTTCGGCCATGAAGTCCACACCGCAGAATACCACCAGATCCTTATCATCAATTTCAGAAGCCTTTATACATAATTCTAAAGAGTCTCCAAGAAAATCGGCAATTTCCTGTATTTCCTTAGGCTGATAGTTGTGCGCAAGAATGATTGCATTTTTTTCTTCTTTCAACTCCTTGATTTCCTCTTGTATTGTAGCCATCTTTTCACCTATTCACAAATTTTCTTATTTCATTAGTAATCTTTAATTTATAGTCGTCTTTATTATTATAATCTTCTATCCAGAATGATATTTTAATCTTTGTTTCTTCAAAGGTTATTTCCTTTGCATAAATTCTGGGTTCGGGTTTGTCTAAAACCCCATCCAATGCCTTGATTTTTTCCATAATGTATTCATTGAATTCATCCAAATCGATATCCAGAGCCAGACCTGCAAAAATGTTGATTCTGTATTTTTCAGGAGCCTTGTACAGTTTAAACAGGTTGTTTGTCAGGGTTGAGTTCGGAATGTTGCTTACGATTCCGTCATCATCCTTAATTACCGTGGTTCTCAAACGGATAAGTTGAATGACGCCTTTCGTATTGTTGATTTCGATGGTGTCTCCGACTTTAATGCTTCTTCCCAGAATCAGTATGATTCCGGAAAAGAGATTGGAGATTATGTCCTTTGCTGCAAGGCTCACGGCAATACCTACAATACCTAAACTGAGCAAGGTACCATACAGATTAATGCCGAATAAATTCAGTATGTCAATTAACGCAATGAAATAGATGAGATAGGTTACAATGTCTCTTATAAGATAGATTGCAGTCATATCTTCCTTAAATCGCTCAAATCTGTTGAATAATCCTGCAATCAGTCTGACTACAATTGTAGTTAATATGATTATAATCAATATTGTTATTAATGTTTGAATCGGATCGCTTGGTATATCCATTTTATATCTCCTGTTTCATAAAGTCCTTAGCTATTTTTGTATTTTCAAAAATTTCCCGGGCTTCATTGAGCATATCATCAATTTCAGTGTATCTTGTGCTGATATGGGTTAATATAAGCTCTTTTGAATTTGACTGAAGGGCAATGTCTGCGGCATCAGTGGCAGTCGAATGGGCATGTTCCATTGCCTTGTCTTTATCTTCACTTTTATAGGTTGATTCATGGATTAACAGGGTTGAATCCTTTGCAAATTGAATCATTTCCTCGCAGGGAATAGTGTCTCCGGAATATGTCAGTTTGCTTCCCTTTCTTGGAGGCCCTAAAACCTGGTCGGGAGTAATTATTTTCCCGTCAATTTCAACGGGAATTCCATTGTGCAGCTTTCCGAAATCAGGGCCGACAGGAACGCCCAAATCAATGGCCTTTTGGCGCTGGAACCTTGGCTTTTTAATTTCCTCAATTGAATATGCCAAAGTCAGCGTATTGTGTCTGACTCTCTGTGCCTTAATTACATATTCCTCATTTTCTATAACTGTTCCGGAATCGATTTCAATCCATTCCAAAGGAAAATCAAAATTCGGAAATCCCAAACTGGCAATGGCTTCACGCAGATTGTTCAGACCTTTAGGGCCGTATATCGTTAATTTCGTTTCACGGCCTCTGAAGCTCATTGACTGAAGCAGTCCCGGAATGCCCAAAATATGATCGCCATGATAATGGCTGATGAATATCTTGGATATCTTCATGGGACTTATCTTTGCATAAATCAATTGCCTTTGAGTTCCCTCACCGCAATCAAAGAGCATTACTTCCCCAAAAGCTTTTAATGCTATTGAAGGATGGCTTCTTGAAGATGAGTGAACTGCAGAGGATGTTCCTAAAAATGTTATTTCCATAATCAAATCACTTATTTTTATATTGTAATATGGATATATATATTCCATGACATATTAAATTTTTTAAGGTGACATTCATTGAAAAAGATTCTTGAATATATGCTTGAGGAAGATGAAGGTTTTGGGGATATAACCTCAAATAGCATAATCGATGACAATGAAGAGGTAAGTGCATATATTATCTCAAAGGATGAAGGTATCCTGGCGGGCATTGACATAGCCAAGGATTTGTTTGAATCCCGCAATGTTCGGGTGCTCTTTCATTTAAAGGACTCCTGCGAGATAAAAAAAGGCGATTTATTGATGTCTCTTCAGGGCAACGCTCGAGATATTTTGTTGGTTGAGCGAACAGCGCTCAATTTGCTGATGCGCATGAGCGGCGTTGCAAGTGAAGCAAATAGCTATGTAAAAATGGCTGAGGGAAAGGCAATTATTGCCGGAACACGTAAAACGCAACCTGCCCTTGGTAAATTTGATAAATTGGCACTGCAGATTGGCGGTGCTGATACGCATAGATTCTGTCTGGATGATATGGTTCTAATTAAGGACAATCATATTGCCGTTGCCGGTAATCCACTTGATGCCCTTAAAAAAGCAAAGGAAAATGTAAGCTTTTCCAAAAAAATTGAAATTGAAGTGGAAAGCCTTGAAGATGCGGTTGCCTGCGTTGAAAATGGTGCGGATATTGTCATGCTGGATAATATGAATCCGTCTCAAGTCAGCGAAGTCCTTGGCGAGCTTGAGGATAGGAAAATCCGCAGCAATTCATTGATTGAAATATCCGGCGGCATCAATAAGAACAATATTCTGGATTATATTGATTTGGGTGTGGATATAATATCAGTCGGTGCGCTGACACATTCCACAAGAAGCCTGGATTTCAGCCTGAAAATCAAGAAATGAATAATCTCTTAAATGTCCTTGATGAGCTTTTAGCTACCTGAATTTACCTCAATTATTTGCTTTAAAATCATAAGTTCTATTTAATGCTTATGGCTACTTTAATATGTTTAAAAGGTTTTATAAATCAGTAATTCACTAATTATCGTATTTTGCGGTGATTTTAGGGATTTTTCTTATTGTATGTGTTACTAATTTGTTAATTGTGTGTTAAACAATGTATATCAATAGTATTTATGATTGACAAATCTGTTTTTATGGATAGCGATGATAAATTTCTTGAACTGGTGGCTTATGTAAAAGCATCGGAGTACCGAAAGGAGATCATAAGGTTTTTACTTTATGACCTCAAAACTCCTAAGGAAATCGGAGACAGGATTGATGTCCGTACAAATCACATTTCAAACATTCTGGCTGATTTGAGAAGACAAGATCTTGTTATCTGCGCAACACCTAATGTCCGAAAGGGCAGATTATATAAATTAACAGAAAAAGGCTATAGGGTAGCAAAATTCATGAATTTTGACTCTGATTAGCCTTTTATTTTTTTTATTTTTTTACCATTTTTCCTAAAAAACAAAGTTTTAATAATATTGGAAAAGATATATTATACAGATAATAATTTTTTATTTTCTTACAATGGTGATTTAATGGTAAAAATAGCTAAATTAGCTTTGGAAGATGGTACTGTTATTAAAGGAGAAGCGTTTGGTTTCGAGACCACTAAATTGGGAGAACTTGTTTTTTCAACAGGTATGGGTGGTTACACCGAATCTTTAACAGACCCGTCTTTTAAAGGAGAAATATTAATGTCCACTTACCCTTTAGAAGGAAATCATGGGGTCAGTGAAGAATGGTACCAATCTGATAGGATTCAGGTTGAGGGATTTGTTTGCCGTGAGGTCTGCCGTGAAGTGTCCAATTTCGGCCCTCAAAAAACTTTGGATGAGTTTTTAAAGGAATTCAAGACGCCAGGTATCAGCGGAGTCGACACCCGTGATTTGACTTTAAAGATACGTGAAAGGGGTTCACTCAAGGCTGCCATCACAACTGAAGACATTGCCGATGACAAATTGATTGAAATGGCCGAATCACAGCCAAGCATTGAAGACAGGGATGTCGTTCCTTTGGTTTCAACAAAAGAAATTAAAATCTTCAATGAGGATGCTGATAAGAAAGTGGCTTTGATTGACTGCGGCGTTAAAAAGAACATTATCAACTCATTTTTGGAAAGGGACATTGGTGTAGTCCTGTTCCCTTATGATACTGATTACAAAACCATTCTGGATTATTCTCCAAGCGGTTTGATGATAACGTCAGGTCCAGGAAATCCGGATAGGGTATCCGAGACCATTGAAACCATGAAAAAGCTCTCAAACAGATTGCCTATCTTTGGAATCTGTATGGGTCAGCAGTTGATTGCAAAATCTTTCGGAGCCAAATCATATAAGATGAAATTTGGACATAGGGGAGAAAACCAGCCAGTCAAGGATTTAAACACCGGAAAAGTATTTATCACATCACAAAATCATGGATTTACCATAGATAAGGAATCCTTGAAGGAAACCGACCTGCTTTTAACCCAGATTAATTTGAATGATGGAACTCCAGAAGGCATTTCACACAAGGAACTGCCTCTGCATTGTATACAGTACCATCCTGAAGCGGGACCTGGTCCGAACGATACGAGAAGCATTTTTGACGAATTTAACCAAATGATGGATGATTATTAGAGGGGATTACAAATGCCAGTAGATAAAGATATTAAAAAAGTATTGATTATTGGTTCTGGACCTATTCAAATCGGACAGGCTGCAGAGTTCGATTATTCAGGATCACAAGCATGCAAATCATTAAGGGAAGAGGGAATCGAAACCGTACTTGTCAACAGTAATCCGGCTACTATCCAGACTGATATTGACATGGCAGATACTGTTTATACAGAACCATTGACTCCAGAAATCGTTGCTAAAATCATAAAGGAAGAAGAAGTTGATGCTATTTTACCAACCATGGGCGGACAGACAGGATTGAACATAGCAACAGGTCTTGGAGATTTAGGCTTACTTGATGACATTAAGGTTTTAGGATCTGACGTCCAGACAATCAAGGACGTTGAAGACCGTGATTTATTTGCAAACCTCATGGAAGAAATAGGTGAGGAAATTCCTAAATGTCAGGCTGTTGAAAGCGTTGACGATGCCCTTGAAGCCGTTAAGGATATCGGCTATCCTGTCATTGTAAGGCCGGCATTCACATTGGGCGGAACCGGTGGAGGAATAGCCCACAATGAAGAGGAACTGATTGAAATCGCAAATCACGGACTGGACATGAGTTTCATCAATCAGGTTCTCATTGACGAATCTGTTCTGGGATGGAAGGAAATAGAATTCGAAGTCATGAGGGATAAGGAAGATACCTGTATCATCGTCTGTACAATGGAAAATATAGACCCTATGGGAATCCACACAGGAGACAGTGTTGTAGTTGCCCCTATCCTTAACTTATGCGATGAAACGATTCAAAAAATGCGTGACGCATCAATCAAGATTATCAGGGCTTTGGGAATTCGCGGAGGATGTAACATCCAGTTCGCATTAAATCCCGAAACCGATGAATATAAGGTAATTGAGGTAAATCCTCGTGTGTCAAGAAGCAGTGCCCTTGCATCAAAGGCAACAGGTTATCCGATTGCTAAGATATCATCAAAAATAGCTTTGGGAATGACTTTGGATGAAATCAGAAACGACATTACCAAGGAAACCCCGGCTTCCTTTGAACCGGCCATTGATTATGTGGTAATAAAAATCCCAAGATGGCCGTTCGATAAGTTTAAAGGAATCAGCCGCCAGGTAGGCGTTCAGATGAAGGCAACCGGTGAAGTGATGGCTATCGGAAGGACCTTTGAAGAGGCATTCCAGAAAGCGCTCAGATCACTGGACATGGGCTTTGACGGCTTTGAATACGTCGAATACACTGAAGAGGATTTGGCCAATCCGACTGACGTTATTTATTTCCAGATTTACTCTGCCATTAAGGACGGAATGGATCTGGACAAGATTCAGGAATTAACCAATATCGATAAATTCTTCCTCTACAAAATCAGAAACATCGTAGAGTTTGAAAACGGCGTTACTGCTGAAAAACTGGATGATTGTGATTATTTAAGAAAAGCAAAGCAGATCGGCTGTTCCAATAAAAGACTGGCTGAATTGTCAGGCCAGACTGAAGAATACATCAGAAACCTGCTTTCAAGATACAATATAAAACAATCCTATAAGATGGTAGATACCTGTGCTGCCGAGTTTGAGGCTAAAACTCCTTATTACTACAGCAGCTATGATGAAGGAAACGAATTGACCTCAACGACAAAGAAAAAAGTCGTCATTTTAGGTGCAGGACCAATCAGAATCGGTCAGGGTATCGAATTCGATTACTGTTGTGTACATTCATCCTTGGCTTTAAAGGAAGATGGAATCGAAACTATCCTGATTAATAACAACCCTGAAACCGTAAGTACCGATTATGACATTTCAGATAAGCTGTTCTTTGAACCTATTACCTTTGAAGACGTAATGGGAGTAATAGAACAGGAAAAACCTGACGGCGTTATCGTTCAGTTTGGAGGTCAGACATCAATCAACCTGGCCGTGCCTCTGGCAAATGCTGGAGTTAAGATTTTAGGAACTCCATATGAAAGCATCGACAGGGTAGAAGACAGGGAATTATTCGCTGAACTTCTCGAGAAGCTGCACATTCATCAGGCTCCGTACGGAACCGCAAATTCCTTTGAGGAAGCCCGTAAAATCGCAGAAAAAATCACATTCCCAGTACTGGTACGTCCGTCATACGTTATTGGCGGAAGGGCTATGGAAATCGTTTATGACAACAATGAGCTTGAGGAATATATGCAGGAAGCCGTAAAGGTTTCACCTGAACATCCTATTTTAGTTGATAAGTTTTTAGAAAACGCAATCGAGCTTGATGTTGATTTGTTATGTGACGGCGATGACGTATTCATTGCAGGAATCATGGAGCATATCGAAGAGGCAGGTGTCCACTCAGGAGACTCCGCATGTGTAATTCCTCCGCAAACGATACCAACGCATATTTTAGACACAATCCGTGAAAACTCAACCAAGCTGGCTTTGGAACTTGACGTTAAAGGTTTGATGAACATTCAGTATGCCGTAAAGCTTGATGAGGAAATGGTTTATATCATTGAGGCAAATCCTCGTGCAAGTAGAACCGTTCCGTTTGTAAGCAAGGCCATAGGCGTGCCGTTGGCAAAAGTGGCTACATGGATTATGGACGGCGCAAAATTGAAGGACTTCGGCTTGACCAAGGAAATTAAAATAGACCACGTTGCTGTTAAGGAATCTGTGTTCCCATTCTTAAAGTTACCTGAATCAGATACCGTTTTAGGTCCTGAAATGAAATCCACCGGTGAAAGTATCGGTATAGATGAAAACTTTGGATTGGCATTCTACAAGTCACAGCTTTCAGCGGGTATGGACTTGCCTAAAGAAGGTAAAATCTTCATAAGTGTTAAAGAGGATGACAAGAAGAAAATCAGACCTATTGCTGAAAAGGCAGCTAATTTAGGATTTGAACTTGTTGCAACTCCAGGAACCGCCGATGCAACCGGACTCGACAGCGTTGAGAAAGTCAAAAAAGTCTCACAGGGCTCTCCTAACATCAGAGACGCTATTTTAGGTAAGGAAATTGACCTGATTATCAACACTTCAGAAGGTAAGCAGTCAGCAATGGATGGTTATATCATCAGGCGTCTAGCTATTGAGCTCGGCATTCCTTACGTTACCACTTTGGCCGGTGCAAGAGCCGCCTTAAATGCTATTGAATCCGTACAGAATAATAAAATTAGTGTAAAATCATTAAATGAATATGTTGGTGAAGAATAATTATTCTTCATTAATTACTTTTTTTTGAGTAAGATACTCCTTGATATTGAATCCGCAGGAAGGACATTCCTCCTGATTGATTTTCAATTTGCTTCTGCAGTTAGGACAATAGATTAATTCAACTTTATATTCCTTATTTAAATCCAGTTTCCTGTTCATGTTGATTCTAAGGGTAATTTTGCTTCTAAGGGCGTTTTCATCCCAGTTGTTTTCCATTAATATCTTTTTATAGTAGAATGCTTCGGTCATTGAAGCGTATTGGCCAATTTTTTTATCTCCCTTTTGGATGTAAAATACTCTTTTTTTATGGTCGAAAAGAATTTCCCCTTCCCTTTCCTTTTTGTTAACTTTAATTCCTCTAATTCTTCCCTTTGATCTTTTTTCGGGAAATGGCGGCAGCACCTTATTTTCATACTTGTTTTCAAGGTCGCATTCCACAAGCAAATCGTAGTCAAAATTACAGTAAAATAATGCGTCCCTTTCATATAATGCGTCGGATAATTTTGTAAACTCCCCATAGTCTTTATTATTATACTTGATACGGTACACATCTCCGCTTTTAACGATATTTCTGTAAAAATACCTTATTTCCTGAGAGTTAATTTAAATCATCCTCATTAATTTTTGATGGTAACTATTAATATGTCCGTGGTGTTTAATATAGTTATTTTATCGGAAATAAAAAAAGGAAAAGAAGTTTTTAAAACTTCTTTATTCAGTTACAGTGACTTTGTTTGCTACGTTTGTGCCGTTGTAGCTTGATGTTATTATGTATTCGCCTGGTTGGAGGTTAATGTTTAATCTGGCAATTCCTTCGCTGTCTGTTGTGCGGGTATAGAATACTCCGTGTATGTTGAATGTAACATTAGTATTAGCTAATGGATTGCCTTTACCGTCAAGTAATTTGGCTTTGAACTGATCTGAAGTATTGAATTTTTTAGTTAAGTTTTCTGCGAACAGTACTGGTTTTACTGTGATGTTGTTGGATACTCTGCATCCTTTATATTCTGCGGTTATTATGTATTCGCCAGGCTGTAAGTTGATATTGAGTTTCACGTATCCTGAAGCGTTTGTTGTTCTGTTGTAGAATACTCCGTTAATGTTGAATGTAACAGTTTCATTAGCACCTACAGGATTTCCATTGTCATCTAATATTTTAATCCAGTATTGTGAATCGTTGCGGTAGAATTTTTCCAAATCATTATTCTCAACAATCCTTGGCAGTACTGTAATTGTGTTGTTTTTTACTTCTCCACTATATGAGTTTATTGATTGGATTGTGTAGTTTCCAGGTTCAAGATTAATAGCTATTCTGGCAATTCCTTTATCATCTGTTGTTCTTTTGTAGTTAACACCATTAATTATAAATGAAACTTGAATAAAGCTTAAAGGATTATCTTTTTGTACAAATTTAGCTTCGAATTTTGAAGCATTTTTTTCTATTTTTGTTAAATCTTCAGAAATTATAGTATTTCGTCTTATTATTATAGTATTATATCCAACAATTAAACCTGTACAGTTGTTTGTTGTATTAATAATTACTATGTAAGTGTCTCCGGAATTAATAAAAGTAGAATTAACTACTTTGATAGATTTTGAAGAATTTATCAAAATATGGCTGTCAATAGGATATATTGAATCAATAATTGCTTGTGTAATTGTTACATTATTAGAATCATTTATTACTATTGCATGTTTAAATTGGGTATCATTGTTATTTATGATTTTAATTCCATTAATGATTGAATTATCGCTTCCGGATACTAATTTAATCATGGAATTAATTAATTCATCGTTTGAAGTTATCGGGGTTATTGTTAGACTTTTGTCAATGCATATTTCTTTGTTTGTAAGGTTTCCTAATCTGATTGTATCTCCGTTACTGATATTTTCATTTGTTTTTCCGTTTTCATCGAAATAAGTGTTATAATTTGCATCATTAATTTCATATGTATTTTCTAAACTAATGATATCTTGACTAATTTCATTGTTTGGCTCTGCTTGAAGTGAATTTACATCATCACTTGCATTAACTGCACCGATAGTCAAGATAAATAATAAACTGATTATGATTATCTTTTTTAAAGTCATTTTTCCACCTCTAATTTTTTTCATATGTGTAATTTAAATTACTCATATAGTAAAGTATATATTGCTGTATATATATATTACCACAAATGTTTTAATGTGATTATTATGAAAAGAAAAATAATGTTGGGAATATTTATTATTGCTATTATTTGTATTTCTTCTGGAGCATATGCAGTTTTATCTGAAAATGCAACTGTATCCAATGATGATACTACAAATATTGCAGATAATGATATTCAAATAAATACAGACAATTCTAAGTTAATACCTGTGCAAGATGATTCAATCAGCACTCAAATTGCACAGTCTGGTGTTATAAAAGAAGAGGCTAAAGATCTTGTATATATTGGTAAATATGCACATTACAATGTAGAAGATGGATTAGCTGATAGATATATTATATGTGTTGAATGTGGAGGTTTCGTAGCTATTGGTGAAGTTACAAATCCATTACCTGATGCAGCATTATGTCACCATTTCATGGGTTATCTTGGATCAGGTTACAAAGAAGGTAGTTATTCTCATGATGATGCTTACAATCTTTGGGAAATTTCAGGTTACAAAGTTTATGATGATGGAAGCAAAGTCCATGAAGATAATATTATCAATGAAGAGATAATTAAACAGTGTACCAATCCTGATGATGAAGTGCCATTAGTGGATTTAACTCCATGTGATGACAGCATAACATCATAAAAACTATAAACTGGTTTAAATTAATTTTTAAACCATTCATTTCTTTTTTTTAACACTCCATAAAATTTAAATATTTTCAATTAAAGACTTCTTTTTAATGTTCACTATAGCTAATGGAATTATTTTAAGGGGCTTGAATCTGGACCCGATTAAGGCAAATCTTGTTGTTGATGAGGGAATCATCACAGACATTTCCAAGGATGCTAAGGAAGGCAAAATCATTGATGCTGAAGGCTCAATTATAGCACCTTCATTTCTAAATGGTCATACTCATATCGGCGATTCCATAATCAAAGATGAAGGCTACGGGCTATCGTTAAGTGAAATGGTCAAGCCGCCAAACGGCGTTAAACATCGTGCCCTTGCATCAGCAGAAGATGAAGATATTATTGAAGCAATGAAAGCTTCAATGTGGGAAATGGTTGAATCAGGCACCACTCATTTCATTGATTACCGTGAAGGTGGTCTTAAAGGCATTAAATTATTAAAAAAAGCTTCCAAGGACATTCCAATAACGCCGATAATTCTCGGCCGTGATGATAGCTTTTATGGTGATGATCCGGATTTATCCAAGGTTAAAATAGCTATTCGAAAACTCCTGAAGGAAGCCGACGGCATAGCTCCAAGCGGTTTTGGTGAAATCACCGATGAAGTTGCCAATCTAATCACAAGAGAATGCGAGAAGGCAGGTAAGATTTCATCAATTCATGTTGCAGAATCCGAATCCAATCAAATCGATTCATTAAAGAAATTCAACAAGACAGAAATTGAAAGAGGAGTTAATTCCGGCTTCAATCAGCTTGTTCACTGCACAAATCCCAAAAACAACGATTTAAATTTAATCAATGACTCAGATTCAAATATCGTTGTCTGTCCGAGGGCTAATGCAACGTTGAATGTCGGTATCCCTCCGTTAAATGAAATGCTGAACATGAATATCAAACCTATTTTAGGAACTGATAATTTAATGCTTAACAGTCCAAATATACTCAGGGAACTGGAATTTACACTTAAATTAATGTCAATAATTTATAAAAACTATTTAAACCCATGTGAACTTCTTAAAATGGCAACAACCAATTCGATTAAATATAGTTTTACCAAATCATTCATTGAAATCGGTCAGAATGCGGAGATAAACGTCTTTAAACATTTTTCAAAAAATCCATATTTGAGCATAATTAACCGTTCAGAAACAAAAAATATATTATATACTATCAATATAGATTATACTAATAATATATTAGACATATAAAATTATATATTATTGGAGATGTAATTATGTACAAAAAGATTTTAGTTCCAACAGACGGGTCTGAATTTGCAAAAAAAGCCCAATTACATGCTTTATTTTTAGCTAAAGTAACTGGAGCTGAAATTATTGCATTAAGCGTATCTGAAAATCATTTTATCAATGGAATTTCCACCACTGATGAAGTAGAACAATTAAATCAAATATTAAATGATCGATGTAAAAGAGACTTAAAGGAATTTGAAGATATGAATGAAGAAGATATTAAAATAACTTCAATTATCAGGGAAGGTTCTCCTGCAAATTCTATTTTGGAGGTTGCTTCTGAGGAAAGTGTTGATTTGATTGTTGTTGGCAGTTCCGGTAAATCTGGTTTTGATAGATTTATTTTGGGAAGCGTTAGTGACAAAGTCGTTAATGCCGCTAAATGTCCTGTTTTAGTTGTACATTAATTTAATTATAATTTTTTCATATGATTATATGCATAAGGTGTATTTTTATGTTAGTAAAAAGAGTAATGTCTAAAAAAGTTGTTAGCGTATCCGTTCCGGGTAGCCGAGAAAAAGTTTTAGACTTGATGAGAAAAGAAAATAAAGCGGTTCTTCCGGTCGTTAAAGACGATACCAAACATTTGGTTGGCGTTGTGACCCGTTCAGATTTAATCAATAATCCTGATGAAGAACAAATCGCAATGTTGATGAGTAGAAATCTTATAGTCGCAAGTCCTGATGAGGACGTTAAGGATGTAGCTAAAAGAATGATTGAAAGTAATGTAAGAAGAATTCCTGTAGTCAATGATGATGGTGATTTAGTTGGAATTATTACTTCATTTGACCTGGTGTCTCAAGCTTTAACAAAACTCGATATTGATGACGCAGTTGAAAATTATATGATTACAACCGTTCCTACCACATGGGATAAGGCTCCTTTGAATGTTGCTTTTGAATCCATGAAACAGTTCGGCCTCAAGTCTATTTTGGCAATTGATGATGATGCCCAATTATCAGGAATCTTAACCGAGACTGATTTCATTGCCGAAAGTGAAATCATTTCCGAGAGAAGTGAACACAGTTCCACTGTCGGTACTGAAGGTGACAAATGGTCCTGGGACAGTACTTCCGTATTGTACATTGAGAAAAACCGTTTGAAATTCACCGATAAGGTTGTCGGCGATGTTGCTATCGGCAATGTTGAAGTAGCTAATTCTAAAACTAAAGTTTCCGATTGCGCTAAAAAAATGAAAACATTGAATATTGAGCAAATTCCGGTCATCGGTGTTGAAGGAGACCTTGTGGGTCTTGTAAGGGCCAGTGACTTAATTAAGGCTTTAGTTGAATAATTGTGATAGGATGGCAGTTAGTCCAGTATTAGTTGTTAAGATTGTTGATGACAGTTCTGTTGGTGTCAGGGCCCGATGGAGGGACGATTACGTTGAACATCATATCGTCCTGAATTCCGTTCTCGCTTACTGGTGGGCAAATGATCTGCCTCCGGTGGAGAAGTTCCTGGAATTATTTGAATCTGTCATTAAAAGGACTATTAATGAACTAACTCCTCATAAAATTTTAAATTTAAAATACGAAGTTAAAGCTGATGATAAATTAAGCGAAGCTTCCGAAATCGAAATCAATTTAATTGAAGTAGAAGCGGATGGCGTTGGATTTAAGATTGAAGGAAAACAGCTATCTTTAAAGGGACTTAGAAATTCAACAAAGGAATCCGGTGAAAAGACTCCTTTCAGTGAAAGTTTCGATAAGTCAATTGAAACTCCAGACATCGTTTTGAAAAAGTACAGGGAAATGCAAAACAGATAAGTCCATTTTCACTTTCAATTAATTTACTTATTTTTTGTCTCGTGATTGTTCGAGCATATTTATGATGTAATGATTAATTTAAATAATATTGTTGGAATCACTATCCATTTTAATCAATCGTTATTTTCACTAAATTAATTATGGTGGACAGCATATGATAAATCATTTGTCGACATATACATTCACCACATTAAATGAAGCATTTTCGAAAAAAATTTTTCGTGTTTACTCAATCAACTGGACGATGTATTCAAGAAGCGCTTTTGCATCTTCCTTTTTAATGTCTTTGGAAGTGCGTATAAAATCGATGAGTCGGGATTTCGTATCCCCGTCCAATGATGATTCGCTCAATGTCTGGGCATAGTTTCGTTTAGGATAAAAAGTGGATTTGGCAATCTGTATTAATTCGTCCCTTTGCTTTTGCGTTATGACATTCTCATCAACAGCATTTGAAAAGACGTAATCCATGTTAATTAATGGTTCGGATAGGCTTTCTAAAGTGGCGCTGTCAAGCATTACTGCAACGTCGTCATCTGATGCGACTTTTCCCGTTGCATACTGTTCATAAACGTATCCGATGCCTTTCATTCCAAGAGTATCGAGCTCGGATGCCCTTAAAGCGCCCATGCTGGATGATCCCACAACGGTTATGCCTCTGTCAATAACGTTAAGGATTTCCTTATGTCCCACTGATGAGTTCTGGTGAAAAACGCCGTCGATGATTCCTATAATGTCTGGGTTTTGCTTTAATGCCTGGCCCAAGTCTCCCCTTTTGATTGGCCTTTCATATATTACCTCAACATCGTCATGAGAGTCCAGAATCTCTTTGGATTCATCAAAGGAAAGCGATAATCCACCATATATTATAATCTTAACCATAGAATCATACTCTTAAAAACCTGTATCCTGCACGGCTCGGATCAATTGAAAAAACTTCCATTGTAGGAATAACGACCCTCACGACATTTACATTAAGTTCGGGACGGGTCAGGTCGTAATATAGGACATGCTCTATTTCATTTGCCTTCAGCTCATCCAAAACGATATCGATGTCTTTTGTGATTGAATCCGTGCTTCTGTTTTCGATATCGCTTAAGCTGATTTTAACGTCTTCCTCCTGGAAGTAATGCTTATTGATACGTTTCATGCGCTCATAACCTGCGGTTCTTGCAAAATCTGCCCTGACAGTATCTTCACGAGCCCCATGAATTTGGGTTGCCCTGCTTTGCGCCACTTCAGTCAATGCGCGCAGAATTGCCACTTCAGGATCAAGATGCGTTCCAATTCCAAGTGTCAAAAGCCCAGCATCCTTCAATAGTGTATCGTCGGCGGATGCTGCTATCGTTGGAACGTTAATGTCTGCGGTTAAATCCATTAACTTGATGTTTATTTCATTTTCGCTGAATTTTGAAAGCGCCTCATTAACAGTTTCACTTTCAATGCTTTTTAAATCAATCTGTTTTGAATTCTTGTGGGTCAGCTCGAAGATGCTCCACGCATCCCTTTCAATGACTTCAAAGATTCCATGCAAAATGGCTTCCTCAAGGCTGTTTCCTGAAGCAAGACCGTTTGTATTGGATTTAAATAAGCTGAAGACTGAATTGTCCTCATTAACGTAGGGATGATAAATCGCATTGGAGGCAACGTAATAGTCTTTTCCGCTTATCAAATCATGTGCAATATTCCATTCAAGATTGATGCTTTCCATATTTGACTTGTTGAAGTCTTTGGGCAGGTTTAAAGATTCAATATCAATAATATCGCCCTTACTGGAAATCTCAGGTATTGTTCCAGTAACTGTATTTTCATCCTGCTTTTCGGCGGAATATCTCTCAAAGCCTTCCATCATTGCTGATGCCTTTGCATGTTCCACGCTTATTCCCTTGCCCCCATAAACACTAATTGATCCGTCCTGTGATGTTGGGCGGATGGCTGAAAAAACAGGCAGTCCGATTCTGTCCAAATGTGTAATTTCGGTAATCCTCGTAATGCCTGCTATTTTGCATTTGTCCTCATTATTTTCAATTGTCTGGCTTGGAGGAATAATTCTGTGGGTTCCTTTAAAATATTTGATTTCCTTTGATGTCATATTAATATCCTAAAATCATTCTAACTAAGTTTTCAGCGCCTATTGTCATTGACAGATAAGTCATGATTCCTGCAATTCCTATTGTAACAATCCATACCAGCACGTTCCATCTAAGCACCTTGGATCCGTCCAGATTCCAAACTGGAATCATGTTGAAAACGGCCAGATAGCTGTTTGTTGAATAACCAAGGTAACATACCATGAACACGAACTGCATTGTAGTGTTATAATGGGCAGCGTCATAAATTACCACTCCGATTGCTAAAAATACCAGTGCAAGGACAATGTTAACGACAGGTCCGGCAATGGAGATTACTCCATTGGTCTTTTCATCCAGATATGATCCTGCATAGGTATAAACGGCACCTGGTGCCGCAAAGACGAATCCGAAAAATGATGAAACCAGTGCCAGTATCAGTCCTGCAGGCCATAATTTGAATTCAGCCCAATAGCCGTAATGCATTGAAGCGAATTTATGGCCCAGTTCGTGCAATACGAAACCTAAGCCTAATCCAATCATGACGACAGGAAATATCTGCTGTAAAGCAGCCATATTTCGGCCGGAATACAGTATTGAAAAACTCAGTGAAATAAAAATGAATGCAATTATCAAATCTCTTATTTCGCTTGCTGTAAATTTAAACATGGTTTTTAAATATCTAATTCTATATATAAAAGTTTTTTCTAAATATTTAATTATGCACATAGAAAACATTTTAAAAGATTTGAAAAAAGACGATAATCAAGCTTATTTATTAACACAATTTACAAATATCAAATACATTTCAAATTACATGCCAACCAGTTTCGCTTTTTGCATTATAAAGGAAAATCCAATTATTTATGCTTCCAGTATGGATATGGAAATAGCAAAGAGGGATTCGACAATAGAAATAAAGCAATATGATAAATTTGAAACCATGATTAATGACCTCAAAGAGGATGGCATTAAAAATCTGGCAATCGAGCCGAGTCTTGTCTACAGCACTTACGAAAAGCTCAGGGACGATTTTAAAATCGAATCAAAAAAGTACATTGAAAAGGAAAGGATGATTAAAGAACCTGACGAAATCAGAAACATTGAAAAGGCAACAGAAATCGCTCAAACCGCCTTTAAACAATTGGATATAACTTCAAGAAGTGAAACGGAAGATGTTCTCGCCTTTGATTTGGTTAAATTAATGATTGAAAACGGCGCTTCAGGAGCATCCTTCGACACGATACTCGTGAGCGGATCCGATACGAGCCTTCCCCATGCAGTGCCGCAACCTAAAGAATTGGAAACTCCGATACTGATTGATTGGGGAGCAAAATACAACGGCTATTGCTCTGACAATACAAGAACGATTGTCTATACTGAAAAGGAACATGAAATTTTCGATATCGTTAAGGAATCTCATGACAAGGCCATTAACGCAATAAAGCCTGGCCTCAAGTGCTGTGAAATAGATAAGATTTCAAGAGATATCATTGAAGAATATGGCTACGGCGATAGGTTTATCCACTCAACAGGCCACAGTTTAGGTCTTGACATTCATGAAACTCCAGGATTTTCTCTTAAGGATGATACCGTAATCGAGGAAGGAATGGTCATTACTGTAGAGCCCGGAATCTATCTGGAAGGCGAATTCGGAGTTAGGCTGGAAGATACGATAGCTGTTGAAAAAAGAGGTAGAATAATCGGTGATTTACCGTTAATATTATGAATTTAGGTGATGTTTATGAATGAATTTTTAAGTGAAACTCCAAGCATTGATTATAATAATTCTATTATTCAGGAAAAGGTTCAGGAATTAAAGAACTGCTCAAGCGACGATGCGGACTACATCAAAAGAAGCTATATCTTTGTCAGGGATGAGATTCCACATTCATGGGACATTGGGGTAGATGTGGTTTCAAAAAACGCCAGCGAGGCTTTAATAAATAAAACTGGGATTTGCTGGACAAAATCATGTCTTCTTGCAGCGCTTCTAAGGGCAAATCAGATTCCCTCAGGCATTAGCTATCAGTTGCTTACATTGGCGGAGGATGACAGTCAGGGCCATATGATTCATGCATTAAATACGGTTTATTTTGAAGGCAAATGGATCAGGATTGACGCTCGAAGAAATAACGAAAATTCAGATGTTGAATTTAGTCTGGATAAAGATTATCTGATTTTTGAGCCTAGAAGTGAATTCGGAGAAATCGATTATATGGATAATAATGCTGATTTGGATGAAAGGCTAGTGGATATTCTTGCAAAAACAGAGAGCTTATTTGAAATCCCGACAGATTTAAAGTTTTGATTTAAAAAAGGGAGAAAAAATGAAAATTATCGATGCTTTAAAAACCTATTTGACGGACTGGAAAAATCTCTTAACGCATGGTATTGTGGGCGTAATCCTTCTTTACTGCTTGCTTTTTGCTCCGGTGGCCTGGTACTGGAGAGTTACTTTGTTTATAATCGTAATTGTTTTTAATGTTGCTCGGATGAAATACTCCAAAAAGTAAACATTACTGAGTTTTTAGAATATTTCCTTTAAATGAGTAAAATTTAGTTAGAACCTCCATATGTCACCGAACATGCTAATTGATTTGTGAAAGAATACATTAAATAATAAAAGAACTTGGTGAAAAAACAATGAAGTAATTTAAGAAGTAGTGATTTAACGGATTAATATTTTAATTTAAAAAAAAGAGAAATGAGTTGAGAATATTAATCTCAACTTTCAACGGTAATTTTATTTGCAACGTTTGTTTCATTATAACTTGAAGTTATGATATACTCGCCAGGCATTAGGTTAATGTTTAACTTGGCCTGACCGGAACTGTCAGTTACTTTATTGTAGAACATGCCATTAACATTGAACGTAACAGTTTGATTTGCATAAGCTTTGCCCTGACCATCAAGCAACGTGGCAACAAATTGGTCTTTTGCACCGTACTTTTTGGTCAGATTCTCAGCAGTCAATACAGGCAATACCTTAATGTTGTTGGACACTCTGCAGTCATTGTATTCGGCGGTTATGATATACTCGCCCGGCTGCAAGTTAATGTTTAACTTAGCAATACCTGATTCATTGGTTGTTCTTTCATAGATTACGCCATTGAGTTGAATTTAACTGTTTTGCCCGCACCGACAGGATTGCCGTTTTCACCTAACACTTTAACAGTGTATTGTGAAGCATTTCTGTAGTATTTGGTAATGTCCTTGTTTTCTGTAAGTAAAGACAATACAGTAATGTTATTTGCTGTGTTTTCTCCGGTTTCAGGGTTTATTGCAGTGATTATGTATTCACCTTCTTCTAGGTTAATGTTTAATTTTGCCTGACCTTTTCCGCCAGATACTTTACGGTCATACATCACGCCATTGATGTTGAATCTAACAGCAGTACCGTCAGCCAAGAAGTTGCCTTGACTGTCAAGGAAGGTAGCATAGTAGTGAGTTCCGTTTCTGTACATTTTTACAATATCGCTACCATTAACAGTTGATAAAATAGTTACGACAGAATTTACAGTATTGTTTTCAACAACAACAGTAACGCCATATTCACCACTATTCAAATTAAGAGGAATGCTGGTAGCACCATTACCCCCCGTAACACGAGTATAAGTCATGCCATTTATAATAATATTAACAGATATGCCCGCAATATGAATGCCATAAGTGCTGCTAACAGTAACAACAAACCTTTGAAGCCCATGATAATACTTAGTTACATTGTCTGCAAGAATAATTATGTCGGATTTTGGCATAACTTCAATCTTTACTGTAGTAGAAGTAGGATTATATGTTTCATCATCGACAGTGGCATTTACAAAATAACTGCCTTCAGTACTGGCAGAGAATTCTGAAATTAAACCAACATCACCTTCTGTTTCAGTTAAAGTACCATTGCTTGATAATTTAACATTTCTTTTAGGCAATAAATTAGTTGCATCAGTATTTGTACCATTCCAAACAAATTTAGTTGTAATATTGGATTTTTCACTAGTAAAAATTTCACTAGGCTCAGCAGTCACATTTAAAACAGCATAAACGGATAGCACATAACTTCCATTAATTAGATTAACCCAATTAGGATTGTTTGAACTCCACCAGTTATAATTTAAATTAGGGTTACCAGTATATATGTAAATTTCAGAGCCTGTAGGCGCAATATTATTAACTAAAGCACAGTTATTCGGACTAGCAGCATCATTGAAGTATATTGCACCGCCATTTGTAGTGGCATTGTTATTTATAAAATTACTGTCGGAAATAGTACCATTAGCACCGAACCAGTAGATTGCACCGCCATCAGATTCTGCAGTATTGTTGATGAAGTTACAGCTGTTTTCTGTTCCATTTGTTCCTTCCCAATAGATTGCGCCGCCGTCGGTTGCTGTGTTGTTTATGAAGTTGGAGTTGTTTATTATTATTTGTTTTAGTATTTCATGCAAATTCCTTCATATATTAATTATGATGTTCGCTGACATGTGGTTCCCAAGCAGATTTTCAATACTCATTAAAGGAAATATTCTAAAAACTCGATAAAATTGATTTAACTCATAAGTAGGGTTTTATATAGTATGAAACCAATAATAACTCTATGAAATTAAAAAGCATTATCATATTATCAAAAGTATTGGAAAATAAAATTCCTGAAAAGTATTTATTATCATTTGAAGAATTTTTACTTCGAGGTTCAATTTTTATAAACCCCTTGGAATTTTTAGTCGGATTAATAATTTTTATTCTAGTTACTGAAATTATTCTAGTAAGTCTCTCATTTCTCTTGAACTTGCCGTCTTCAATATTGTTTGTCCCCTTTTTGGTTTTTCCTGGACTTTACACATACGTTTCATTAAAATCCGAAAAAAATGCTGCCGAAATCGAAAAATCAGCACCGGATTTCCTAAGACAGCTTTCAAGCATGCTGAAGGTCGGTCTCAGCTTTGAAAACGCAATGGAAGACATGTCCAAATATGGTCAGGGGCCCCTATACGATGAAATGCGAAGGACAATTTTGGAAATTCGCATGGGAAGGAATTTTGATGAGGCGTGGATAGCAATGAGCAAGCGGTTAAAGTCAAGGGAGCTTGAAAGGATTTTCATAATCATACTTGACGGCCGTAAAAGCGGATCAAGCATGGCTGACGTCATAATGAACGTGTCAAATGATTTAAGGGATTTGCTTGCAATCAAGCAGGAGAGGAAATCCTCCGTCATGATGGCTGTAATGTTTCTGATAATATCGGCGGTCATTGCAACGCCTTTTGCATTGGGAATGGTGAGCGTCTATTCACAGTTCATGCAGAGTTTCGGCCAGGTAACGAATCTGGTATTGGTTGCGCCTCTTGCAGGTCAGTTCTATTTGCTGATTCATTCGTTCCTCATCGGGCTGATAATAAGCGTTATAATGTACGGCAGCTATAAAAAGGGAATCAAGTTCTCGGTTCCGATTTTATGCGTTTCATATGGGATATTTTATTTTATTTCAAACTTTGCAGGCGCACTTCTGATGGGTTAGATTCTACTCTCGGGGCAATATTGACCTTAGAATGTGAAATTGACCTCAGAAGCAACAAAAAACTTATATGATCTAGTGTTTATAATAATAGGCGGTGATAAAATATGGATGAAAGTGGTCAAGCATCAGCAGAATTTATTTTACTCTTTGGAGGAATTATTGTCGTTGTTTTATTGGCAGTTTTCATGTATAGAAATTACGTTAATGACTTAAGCGGAGAAATAAAATCCAAAGAAGTCAGCAAATTCAATGAAAAATTGGGAGAAATTTCCGATTTGTTTACATGAACTGTATTTTTGAAACAATCCAGAGAACAGGAATTGAAATCAGACAGCATATGGAGATTGCAGGTGGGTAGAAGAAATAACCGATAATGTAGCCTATTGCCATTAATATTATCGTTGAGTATATAGGTTTATTGCTTCTTAGGGCTACCTGAAGAGCAATATTTCCTTTATCTGAATTTTTAAGGGCATGAGCAATTAATATGGATATGATTGCTGTTAATAAAAAGTCCAAGCCATAAAACGCATGAGCAACAAATGAATAAAAGTTTTCGGCAACGAATATTGTCAAATAGGGAAGAAATGACAATATGAATAATGAAAGTCCCATTGACCAGATAATCTTGTCATCAACCTTATTTACAATGCTGAATAAGTTATTGTTGTAATTCCAAAAATTAAAGATAACTAAAAAGCTTAAAGCATAAATGATGAAGTCCATGCGCACTTCCCATAATGATTGCCATGTTCCGAATTCAGCCATTGGAATTTCCAAAACGATAATAGTTAATATTATTGCTAAAATAGCATCAATTAATGCTTCAAATCTTTCAGTTTCCATGGGTAATCCTCCATCCGATGAATATCCATATTATAATAGCTATCAAACATGAAAAGTATATTCCGGGAACATAAATCGTATAGGTTAGAACAAATCCGATTAAAATGATTATTATTGGTAATATTTGCCATATTAAACTGCAGTCGCATTCTTCGAGGTATTCATTATATGGATTGCTTCTGTGCACTGCCTTGATTGATAGGATATGCAGGATATTGGTGATTACGAATATCAGTCCAAACATTGTCTCGGCAGGAATTGAATAGACGTTTCTTGCAATCCACATCGTAAAATAGGGAATCAGTGAAATAAAAAAGGTCATGGCTCCACATATCCAAACCACTGTATTGTCAATTTCATCTATTTTCTGGAATAGGTTATGGTTATTGTACCAAACGTTGAAAATTATTAGAAAACTGATAAAATAAGCCAGATAAGAAACTCTCATATCCCAAACGGCAGATAAGGTGGGCTCTGCAGGCTGGGATATCTTTAAAATTAATACTGTTATTACAATTGCAAGTATCGCATCAAGAAAGGTTTCAAATCTGTTTGTTTGCATGTATGAATATTTTTATTAAAAGCAATATAAATAATTAAATAAGGTGATAAGATGGAAATGTTGATTAACGGTGAACACGTAAGCGATATGGACACAAGTGATGTCATAAACCCCTATACTGGTGAAGTAATTGATACAGTGCCTATTTCTCATTTGAATAATGTTGATAATGCAATTGAAGCTGCAAATAATGCAAAAGCGTCACTGCAGGAAATGTCTGCTTTTAAAATATCCAACAAACTTTTTAATGTAGTTGAAAAGTTAAAGGAAAACCGTGAGGATTTTGCCCTGCTATTGACGAAAGAGATTGGAAAGCCAATCAGTGAATCTTATGTTGAGTTGGACCGGTCAATAGAAACATTAAAGCTTGCAGCGGAGGAAGCTAAAAGAATTTATGGTGAAAGTGTACCATTGGATGCCGGTTTGAACGGAAAGGGCTTTTTTGCCTTTACGCAGAAACTCCCTTTAGGTGTCGTGGCAGCAATAACTCCATTCAATTATCCTTTAAACCTAACCATTCACAAGATTGCGCCTGCAATCGCTGCCAAAAACACGGTCATCATTAAGCCTCCGACTGACGCACCGTTAACAGTAATGAAATTTGCAGAACTGGTAAATGAGGAGTTCCCAGCAGGTGTAATCAATACGATAACGGGATATGGCTCAGAAGTCGGTGATGCTTTAGTTGCATCCGAAAAAATCGATAAGATAACTTTTACCGGAAGCGTAACGACAGGTCTTGTAATTTCCCAAAGGGCAGGAATGAAAAAGGTAACGCTGGAACTCGGTGGAAATGACCCTTTAATTGTTTTGGATGATGCGGATGTTGATGCGGCCGTTAAGGGAGTAATCAACGGCGCTTATCTAAATGCGGGTCAGGTATGCATGGGTGTCAAGAGAATCATTGTACAGGAAGGCATATATGAGGAATTTAAAAATAAACTTGTTGAGGAAACGTCCAAAATCAAAATGGGCGATCCGATGGATAAAACAACGCAGCTTGGAACGTTAATCAGCGAAAAGGCAGCTAAACAAGTTGAAGAAACAGTTAACAATGCAGTTAAGGGTGGTGCAGAGATATTAATTGGTGGAAAAAGGGATAATGCATTCTATGAAGCGACAGTCATTGATAATGTCACACCGGAAATGGATCTGGTTGTTAATGAAACTTTCGGTCCTGTAGCTCCATTAATTAAAGTTAAAACAGTTGAAGAAGCCATTCAGATAGCCAATGCAACAGAATACGGTCTTCAATCAGGAGTGTTTACGCAAAACTATAGAAATGCATTAAGATGCGCTAATGAAATAGAATCCGGAACGGTATTTATCAATAAACAGTCAACATTCAGAACCGACAACATGCCATTCGGCGGATTTAAAAACAGTGGCTGCGGAAAAGAAGGAATAAAATATGCAGTTGAAGAAATGACTCGAACAAAATTAATAGGATTGAATTTGAGAAGTTAGAAGCTTATTCGAGGTAAGCTTCAACTAAATTACGGGTTTCATTTAAGGATTCCATAGGAATTCCCTTTGGCATCTGTCCAAGCTCCCCGTCAACTTCCTTTAAAATGCTTCCGCCCATTCCCAAAAACATTCCTTCGCTGACGGTATCCATGAATGTCTGCGGAGGCAGCAGTGAAACTCCAACATGATAGCCTTCTTTAACGTTTAAATCATTGGTAACGACGGTTATTGCACGTTTGCCAAGGTTAACGTTACAAATCATTAATGAATCGGCTTTAGGGTGTTTTGTAACGCTCATTATTTCCCCAACCCTGATGTCAATTCCAATAATGGGGTCATTGATGGGACCTAGTGCCAGACGGTCTTTAAGGCCCAAAACAGTATCAATGAAAAATCTCACTTTAGCAATGTTTTCGGTGGTTTTTTCACGGTCTTCTTTAGGTGCTGCATTTAGGAAGCTTTTGGTCCATCCTTCACCGCCCAGGCATTCAACAATCGTTTCGGCTTTCTCGGTTAGGCTGGCAACGTCAGGTGAGTTAACAAGATCGTCTCCTTCAAGATAGCAATAGAGTAATGATTGAAAATCACTGTTCATTTGTTTTCCTGTTTCAATTGCAAGTTTTTTGTTCCAGTTTCCCCTGAATGAGGCGGTTGGAATCAGATTCAAATAGTTTTCTCTTGCCTTATTCGCTACTAAAATTCTATAATCTTTAGTTGTATCCCACAATTTTTAATCTCCTTTTCAATATGCTTACTATAATTTTTGCTCAAAGTTTATTAAGTAATTTTTTATTAATTATTACTTTTTTGCCTAAATTTTTCTATTTTAGCTATTTTCAATTAAAAATAATGTTATTAATCACAAACTATTTATATAAACAAATAATATACAATTATACATATTATTTAGTTAAACTACTTTGTGGTGTTAAAATGGTAGAAGTTTCAAATTTACGTAATTTAAGTATATACACAAACACAGGACATTATGTCGGTCAAGTTGAAGACATCGTTTTAAATATAAGATTAGGAACTATTTCAAAATTACAAGTAAGAGCTGTTGAGCCTGAAAGAAAACAAGTTGGGCTTTTAGATAACATTAAAGGTGCTTTCCAAGGAGTTCCTGAAGAAAATATTGGTACAAGAGCTTACAAAAATGATTTATTGACTGTTGACTTTGATAAGGTACAGGCTATTGCGGACATTATGTTAATCAACCCAAGGGATATTAAAAAAGTCAACCCTGAACCTCCAGCTCCTGAAGTTGTTGCTCCACGCCAAGCTCCTCAACAATCTCAAATACCTGAAACTCAACCACAATTTGAAAACAAACCTAATTTTGACTGAAAGATTTAAATTTAATCTTTCAACTATTTTTTTATTATTCAATATTTTTTTAATGTGATTTTAATGAATGTAGGAATTATAGGATGCGGAGCTATCGCTAACATTATTGCAAGCAGAATAGTTCCTGAAAATAATGGAATTAAAATTAAATACTTTTTCGATAAGGATATTGAAAGGGCTGAAAACTTAGCATCTTTTGCTGGTGGCGTAGCCGTAATTGACCTTGATGACATGCTGAATGATGTTGATTTGGTCGTTGAATGCGCTTCACCGGCTTCAGTAAAATCATTGGCTCCTGTCATTTTAGAAAAGGGAATTGACATGATTGTAATGAGCATCGGTGCATTCATGGATCGTGACTTTTACGTTGAAATGGAAAATTTGGCCCGTGAAAACAATGCCCACATTCACCTGCCTTCAGGCGCCATTGTAGGTTTGGACGGCATTAAGGCCGTTGCAGACTTTGGTCTAAAGGAAATAACTCTTGTTACCCGCAAATCCCCTAGATCATTAGGAAAAGATATAGATACTGAAGAAGTTTTATTTGAAGGAAAAGCTTCTCAGGCCGTTAAGGAATTCCCGTTAAACATTAATGTGGCCGCAACTATCAGTCTTGCCTGTTCTCGCGATATTGATGTTAAAATCATCGTCGATCCTAAAGTCGACCGCAATGTTCACGAAATTACTGCAAGAGGAGACTTCGGCGAGTTCAAGACAACCACAATGAATCATCCTTGCGCCGCAAATCCGAAAACCAGTATGCTGGCTGCAATTTCTGCAATAAAATTGCTTAAAAGTTTCAATGACACAATAACTGTAGGATTATAAATGAAAGAATATGAAGTTTATTCTGATTTGAGGGTTCCTGTTAACTCTAAAATCATTGTCAGATTGGACGGAAGGAGTTTCCATTCATTTGCCCGAAGCATGGGGCTTACAAAGCCCTATGACGATAATTTTTATAAGGTAATCGTTAATGTCTGCAGGGATTTGTTTGAAGAGTTTTCTCCAATCTTCATTTATACATTTTCAGATGAAATCAGCATCCTTTTAGACAAGATACCATTTAACGGACGAATTGAAAAGATCAACTCAGTAATGGCCAGTTTTACCTCATCATCATTTACAATTAACTATAATCGTGAATTTCCAAAGCCCGTTGCCTTTGATTCAAGAATAATTCCAATCAATGACGATGATGTTTATGATTACTTCAAGTGGAGACAGGATGAAGCATGGAGAAACTGCATAAACGGCTATGGAATACATTTTTTAAAGTCCAAATATTCATCAGACATAGCTAATGAAAAGATTAACGGATTGAACCTGTCCGATATTCATGAAATGTTATTCCAAAACGGAATTAACCTTAATGACGTTGAAACGTGGAAAAAGCGCGGAATAGGTGTTTACAGAAAAAACAAAAAAGTTGTTGGCTTCAATAAAAAGGAATCAAAGGAACAGGTTTCCTATCGCAGCTACATTCATGTGGACTGTGAGCTTCCAATTTTTTCAAAAAAGTTTTTCGGAGGTTTATTATGAGTTTTTTATCAAGAATATTCAGCAGTGACGAAGAGGAGTACGAAGAGGTTTGCGTGGATGAAGAGGTTTTAAATGCAGTCATCTATTTTGCAAAAAAATCTTATCCGAATGAATTTCTGGCATTTTTTGATGGTGAAATCAAGGATAAAAAGCTTTATTTAACCAGTCTCATATTCATTCCCGGCGAAACGGGCACTACAGGTGCTGTTCTTCGAACGGACTTGTTTCCTCCAACCATCAAATATTGGGGATCCGTTCACTCACATCCCGGACCGAGCGCACAGCCTTCCGGTGCCGATTTGAAGACATTTTCCAAATACGGCGTTTTTCACATGATAGTGTGCCTGCCATATAGCTATGAAACCTTCAAGGCATATGACAAATACGGCAATCCGTGCAAATACACTGTAGGTGATTACAGCGACATGTTTGATTATGAGGAAGATGATTTCTTTGACGAAAGCGATGTTTTAAAGGAAGGTGAAGTTATAAAGCCTGGCTTTTTTGATGAGGATGCAAACTTCGATGACACCCCGAACACAGCCTATGAGGAATATGAAATGCGTCAAAGACAGCAAGATGCCATTAAGATTATCTCAAATACATCTCAGGAGCCGATTATACTTTCCAAAGGCAGTGTATTAAAAATAGAGCTGGACGAAAACGGTAATATAAAAAAGATTCACAGAAAATAGCTTTTTTTGATGGTTATAAAAAAATGAAAAAATAAAAAACAATATGGTGAAATTGTTTTTTATAATTCTAATCCGATAGCTTCGTAGACATTGTTTAAAGCTTGGATTTCTTTGATTACATCAGTTGGGATTTCTTTGTCCAAGGTTAAAATCATGATAGCTCTTCCACCTTTTTCATCCCTTCCGACTTGCATGATTCCGATGTTAACGCCGTATTCACCGAGTTTGGTGCCGATTGCACCGATACTGCCCGGAACGTCTTCATATTTTGCAATGAACATGTGTCCTTCAGGAATGACGTCTACCCAATAGTCGTTAACTTTTAATATTCTTGCTTCGTGGAGGGTTGTTCCTTCAGCGGAGAACTCGTCATCATTGCTTTTTGCTTTTACTCTGATTAATGACTCATAACCTTTGGCGTTGGTTTTTCTTCCTTCGGTTATGTTGATTCCACGGTCTTTAGCGACAAGTGCGGCATTAACTGCATTTACAGGTGAGCTTAAGAACGGATTGACGGCACCCTGAATAACGGTTCTTGTCAATATTTCAAGATTGTCGATTTTTGCAAGTTCACCGCTGTAAACGATTTCCAAATCTTTGATTTTGCCGTTTACGGCCTGTGAAATGAAACTTCCTAATTTTTCACAGATTTCAAAGTACGGGGACAATTCCTGATAAGTATTGTTGTCGATTCTTGGCATGTTTAAAACGTTTTTAGGTGTTCCGCCTTTGAATAAATCAATGATTTCATCCGCCACGATAATTGCAGCATCCCTTTGTGCTTCTTTGGTTGAAGCTGCAATGTGTGGAGTTAATACGATATTGTCAAGTTCGAATAATTTTGAATCTTTTGCAGGTGGCTCTTCTTCATATACGTCCAATGCGGCTCCGCCGATTTTGTCGTTTTTCAAAGCGTCATATAATGCTTCTTCATCAATGATTCCACCACGGGCACAGTTTGTAATGAATACTGTATCTTTCATGGTTTCAAATTCATCATATGAGATTAAATGTTTGGTTTCTGGAGTTAACGGAACGTGGATTGTGATGAAGTCTGCCTTTTTGAGAACAGTTTCTAAATCGGTTAGTTCAACTCCCATTTGGGTAGCCACTTCTTCCGGAAGGTACGGATCGTATGCTACGGCATCCATTTCAAATGATTTGCATCTGTTGACTACCTGGGAACCGATTCTACCCATTCCGATTACACCGAGAGTCTTGTTTCTGAGTTCAACACCCATGAATTTTTTCTTTTCCCAGTTTCCTTCCTTTACGGATTTATCGGCAATTGACAATTTACGCGCCATGCTTAATAATAATCCCATGGTGTGTTCCGCTACGGTAATGGAAGTTGATTCAGGTGAATTGACGACCATGATTCCCTTTTCGGTAGCGGCATCCAAATCGATGTTGTCTACACCGACGCCTGCTCTTGCGATTATTTTTAAATTGTCCGCTTTATCAATAACTTCTTTAGTTACTTTTGTCCTGCTTCTCACGATAATTCCATGATATTCATGGATTGTATTAATCAATTCTTCGGGAGTAATGCTGGTATCGACAGTAACTTCAGCTACTTCCTTTAAATTTTCTATTCCTTTCTCATTTATTGCATCTGCAACGAGTACTTTCATTATTTCACCATATCTTTAATTTTTAAAATATCTATCATAAATATTAATTAAATATATATAGTTCCTTGTATTTAAAACTATAATTATAACATATAAAAAAGGTGAAAATTATGGTTTCAGTAGAAGAATTTCCAATATCAAGTGCAAATGAAATTCCTGGATTCAGAACTGTCGAAACAAAAGGATTCATATGGGGTTTAACCGTAAGAAGCAGAGGTGCCGGTGGACAAATCGGTGCGGGCATAAAATCTCTTTTCGGCGGTGAAATCACTCAATATGTCACAATGATGGAAGAATCAAGGGAAGAAGCAATGGCAAGAGCAATCGATCATGCAAAAGAATTGGGTGCTAACGGCATTATTGCCATCAGGTTTGATTCAAATGAAATCTCTGATGTAATGCAGGAGATTTTAGTCTACGGCACTGCGGTTGTTGTTGAAAGAGAATAGATTTAAAGGCGATTAATATTTTTTTAGAAAATCTTAATTTTAAAGGAAAATCAGTTCCCGAGACGGTTTTGGGTTACGGTCCCTTTATGGCCGAACCATATTTCGGTCACCGGGCAAGATTATATCAGCTTGATTTATATTCGCAGCCCGAAAGGATTGCCGACGTTATTTTGAAAGCTTATGACTGTGGTGTAAAAGCAATCAACCTTGTCAATAACGAAAATCTCCTTAAGGGATTCGACTTGGCCTGTGAAAACGGCTGTGATATGAAGGTAATAGCCACTATCGGTAAATCAGATGTCGATTACATGAACCCAAACTATGAAGTGGCCTGTGACGTTGACTGGCAGGACGATATAGAGCTGTTTTCAGCCTACGACACTCCAATCATGCTCGTTGATGAATTCATAACTGACGCATATAAATGGAGCCTGACTTCTAAAATTTTAGAAAACATCAACGATTCGGGAGCATTATCCGGTATTGTAACGGCATATCCTTATCGTACAACTGATTTGCTAAATGATAATATTGATATGGACTTGTTTGACTTTTACATGATTCCATTGAACAGCTTTGCCTATATGATGGATACTTCTTCTTTTTTAAAGGCTCAGCGTGAGGAATTCAGAGAAAAAATACTGGATTTGAACAAAAGGATAATAGCCTGTCGCATTTTCAGCGTAGGCATTCAGACTCCCAAGGAAGCATTCACTTTCCTCAGCAACCTGGATTTCGTTGATTTGATAACTTTTGGTGTGGCAAGTGAAGATGAAATAAAAGAAGATATGGAAGTTTTGAAAAGCTTTTAGAATTTAATTATTTCATATTCCTCGAAAGGAACGATATTCATCATTTCAAATTCGGCGTTAAGGCTTTCCAGTCCTTCATTTAATTCCTTTACATTTTTATTGGACGGCTTTTTGCCGGTAATCTGCAAATATTGTCTTGGAGTAATTTCACAGAACTTGCAGTCGAAATTGCAGCATCTGTCCTTTTCTTCACATCCGTAGCCTTCCAAATCCTCATGTGTTCCGATTACAATGTCTTCCAGGATTTTTGAAACACGTTCGTCGGATGCAAACATAGCTATTTTTTGTGAATATCCACATATTCCGATTGCTTTTTGACCTCTAAAATTACAGACCCACTTGATTGGGTAATTTTCCATATCGGGAATTCTTAAATCTTCCATATTATCACTAGTTTTCTTTTCTTTCTCTAATCAGTTTCAATAATTCTTGTGAGCGTTCAAATTCCTTCAGTTCCCATGATTTGATTACGGGAATCGTTCCGAGGGATTCTTTAATCTGGTCGTTGTTGATGATGAACACGGGTTCTGAGGATGTAATCATGGACAAATCCTTAAGGGGTATTGCCATTCTCTTTAATGTCTTATGGCTTCTGTTCTTTTCAACGTTGGCTATTAATGATGAACTGTCATCCTTTGCAACGGCATCGAAAGGACTTTTGCTTGTGGATATTACTCCGTATCCGAGCTTGGATAAATCTTCTGCTCCTTCTCCGGTAGCATGATACTGAATATGCTCTTCCTGGTTGTATTTCAGTATGTCGATGTCCAATGTAACTTTAGTATTTAAAATCTCTTCGAGAATCATTGCGGTTTCGGCATTGGCCCGGACAATCTCGTTTTCATATTTATACATTGTCGCCCTTGAAACATGAGCCAAATCAGCAAGATCCTTAAGTGAAAGTGAATAGTCTTCCCTGTACTGTTTGATGACATTTCCGTCAATTTTAACGAAATATCCTCCCCTGTCGGCCAGTATTTCGGGATATTCGTTATAGACTATCATGTTTTTCAGGGTTTCAAAGCCGATTGTTGGAATGTCATACCTCTCGTAAATCACTCCTTCCTCCAGAAGGCCGTTTCTGGACTTTGCCCCGATTATTATGGGGGATGCTAAAAATATGTTGGCCAGCTGCTTCATTTCACGGGCATTATTCTCATTAACGCTGTCAATATTAATGAAAGTTTTTAAAAGCAAAATCAATAGGTTTTTACGGGCTACAATATCAAAAGAGCCCTGATCATAAATGTCAGAAGTCTTATAACCCTCTGATATCAGCAATTTTTCAATTTCCTGAAGCATTCTGTTTCTAGTCAACATGTCAATTACAACCACTAATTTTTGCTTAAAAAATTATATATTACTTCAAAGTATAATAATGTTAAGGTGATTATGATTAGCTATTTATATGTTGGAATTGACGATACGGATTCTCCCGACGGCATGTGCACGACCTATCTGGCCTGCCACATCATCGCCAAACTGAAGGATAACGGAATAGATATTGTAGGTTATCCCAGATTAATCAGGTTAAACCCTTTTGCCCGTTTTAAAACCAGAGGCAACGGAGGAGTATCATTTAAAATCATAAATGACGAAAAGGCCCAATTGGCTAAACAAATTGTTCTCGATGAGGTATCAAGGTTATCCATGTTTGACTGCGACAATACCAACCCCGGCGTGATTTTTTACGATGGAGAAATCACCAGGCAAATGGAGGATTACGCTTTCAGGGCAATCTATTCATTCATAACAATCGAAGAGGCCGAGGAATTTGGAAAATCCGTAGGTTGTGAAATCCATAAGTTCAAGAAGGGAAGGGGAATCATCGGATCAATTGCGGCCATCAGTCTGCCTTTAAAGGATTATACTTATGAGCTTCTAGCCTACAGGATACCTGAAAATTATGGTACGAAACGCCAAATCGACTATGATTCCGTTTATGAAATGGATAAAAAGACTTTTCCGGATACCTTTGAAAACATTGACTATGATGAGGGCTACATTGCAATCGAACCCAAAACGCCGTGTCCTGTCTTGTACGGAATCAGATCAAATAACGCTGATGCGTTAATTGAGGCTCAAAGGATGGTAAAAGTCTTAGAACCAATCGAAGACAGCTGCATTTTCCTAACCAATCAGCACACGGACATGCATATCCAAAAGGCCGAAAGCATTTCACAGATGAAGCAGTACGGATGCTATGAGATAACCGCAACAGTTAAGGACGCTCCCCACATCATTGACGGCGGGCACATGTTCTTTAAGGTTTTTGACGAAAGTGGTGAAATCGAATGCGGAGCCTATGAACCGACAAAGAATTTCAGAAAGACGGTTTCCCATCTGCGAAAAGGGGATATAATTAAACTCTATGGTGGTATTGGTGAGCAAAAAACATTCAACATTGAAAAATTCCAGGTTATTGAGTTGAATGATGTCGAATACAAAAATCCCGTTTGTGAATGCGGTAAAAGAATGACTTCTGCCGGAAAAAACAAGGGTTTTAAGTGCAAAAAATGTGGAAATCGCATTGAATCCTCCCAAAAGGTCCCGGTTAAGATTTCTCGTTTTTTAGAAAATTTCAGGTTTTATGAAACCCCCGTAAGTGCTCGAAGGCACTTGTCCAAGCCCCTCTGCAGGATGGATTTGTAGCTATTTTGTTCCTGTTTAATGAAATTTTTTAATTAATTTTGTTCTCATAATGTGAATTTTTGAGATTTAAATGTTAATGATTTAAATAATAGGTTTAAGGAAAATAGTATTATACGTATAGAAATGCATATTTTCATTTAATTCGGGGAGTGGGTTTTTATTCCAAATAAGGGTAATGATGGTCATGTTGAGCACATTTATCGTGAAAAAACTGATAAAAGGATTTTAAGGAAGAATCCTTGGAGAGATTACAGGTTACATTTGACTGTACTTGTATTGGTAGTCATAGCCGAATTAATTGGAACCATTACTATCCCGATAACCAAAGACGTTGCCATAACCATAATGCCTTTGATTTACACGATTATTTTAGGATTGGCATTTTATTTGTTAAAGCCTATCAAATGGATTCAAAGAAAGCAGGCCCGTATTGCCGAAGGAGCCATGATGCTTTTCATCGGTGTTTTGATTGCAAAACTGGCTATTTCAAGTGGCCAGTCAATACATCTGATATTTGAAATGGGTCCGGCATTGATATTGCAGGAATTGGGGCATTTGGCAACCATCCTGGTGCTTCCTATAGCATTGCTTTTAGGATTTAAGGAAGAAGCTATTGGTATGACAAATTCCATTGGTCGTGAACCGAACGTGGCAGTAGTTGTAGACAAATACGGTTTCGATTCTCCGGAATCAAGAGGAGTATTTGCAATATTCATTATCGGTACTGTTATAGGTACTATTTTCATAAGTTTCCTTGTAACATTCTCATTGTCATTCCTGCCTCTGCATCCGTACGCATTTGCAATGGCAAGCGGTGTTGGAAGTGCAAGTATGAATGCTGCAGCTATCGGACCGACTTTAGCGGCGTTTCCTGGAATGGAATCAAGCATTGAAGCATTTGCAGGATTCAGTAACCTGCTTTCATTCTGTGTCGGTATTTACATAGTGATTTTTGTCGCCCTCCCGTTGACTCAAAAGATATATTATTGGCTTGAGCCAAAGATTGGAAGAGATTCCATTGCTCAAAAGAATAAGGGGGATGAATAAATGCCTGATTTCATCGACGGGTCTGAAGCTGTTTCTGTTCACGGTATTATCAACTGGATTATACTTTTAATCATATTTTCAGTTATCACCGTCATAGGAAATTATCTGGGTTATCATCACCCGATTGCCGGTTCACTGGTCGGTATGGGCATTTTGTCTTTAATTACTCTTATCGGCGTTTGGCTGGAAAGGGAACTTCCGTTTAACATATCCTCGATTCTTTATATAAGCATTATCGGAATTGTTTTAGCATTTCCTGGAATGCCGACATCCGATTTTGTTCTTCACTACGTTTCACAGGTTGAACTTTTATCCATCGTTACGGTATTTCTGGCTTATGTCGGTATTGGTATGGGTAAAAGCTGGGATGAATTTAAGGCATTGGGCTGGAGAGCCATTATCATTACGGTGCTTGTTATTGCAGCGACATATTATGGAGCGGCAATCGTAGCTCATATTGTGCTTGTCGCAACAGGCGTTCCGGCGGTTTAACTTCCGTTTTCATTTTTTTAAGTTAACTATTTATTAGTAATTTTACATAAATAATGTTGAGATTGTTATGTTTTTGCAGGATATTTCTAAATTTATTTCAAATTATCGATATGAACAGGCTACTGTTGAGACTGTCAACACTATAAAGGCAGCTTTTCTTGATTTTCTTGGTGTCACGATAAGGGGATCAAATGAAAACTCTTCATTAATAGCCTTCAATACGATTGAAGAGGTATTTGGCACAAGCAAGGATTTGGGCCTTGACGCATCCATCATCGGAAAGCCTAACGTAAAAACCAACATACTGGATGCCGCATTCCTGAATGGAATTTCTGCACACGTATTGGAACTGGATGATGGTCACCGACAGGCTCAGGCTCATTTGGGTGCCGTAATATTTCCTACGGCTCTTGCAATATCAGAAGCCTATGGATTAAGCGGAAAAGACTTTTTTGAAGCGGTCATTGTAGGATATGAAGTGGGAATCCTTTTGGGCAAGCTGGTCAATCCAAGACACAGGAACAGGGGTTTTCACACAACAGGAACAATTGGAACTTTCGTTTCCGGAGCCGTTGCATCCAAACTCCTCAAGCTTGATGAATCCCAGACATTGAACGCTTTGGGACTGTGCGGAACTCAGGCAGCAGGCCTTCTAGAATCCGATCATGGGGGAAGCATGGGAAAGGTTCTTCATGTGGGAAAGGCCAATTACAATGGATTGCTTTCCGCATTTCTTGCAAGAAACGGATTTACAGGCGCCGAAACCATAATTGAAGGTTCTGAAGGATTTTTAAAAACGATGGTGTTTGACAGTGAGGAATTTGAAAGTGATGACTTTTCATTCGAATCAGTTCTTGAAAGCGTCGGCACGGTCAGGGTCAGGGACATCTACTTTAAAAAGTATCCTTTCTGCAGGCATTTGCACTCTTCCATAGATACTGCATTAAAGCTGAGGACAAGCCTGGGCGAAGAGTACAACCATATTGAAAATGTGGCCGTTAAAACGTACAATGTCGCCGCAGAACATAATAATTTTAAACCGAAAAACCTTGAAGAATTGAAGCAAAGCCTTCCTTATGCGGTGGCAATATCACTGGTCGTCGGTGAAGTGGACATTGACAAGCTCAACAGGCTGGTTGACTACGGACTCTTTGAAAACTATTCCACAGTCGATAAGGTAAACAGCATTAAGAATCTTGTCAATAAGATGATTATACTTTCAGACGATAAGCTTAATGAATTGTATCCGAATAAGAGGCCTTCAAACGTTATTATCAAACTGGACGATGAGTTTAGAAACGGCATTTTCCAGAACATCACTTTCATACCTAAGGGAGATTTCGAAAATCCCTATGATTTAAGCGAACTTATCGACAAGTTCAAGAGCTTGAATCCTGATTATAACATTAATAACCTGGTTATTATTGATGAAATTGTCAATTATTCAATGAGCGACATTGTAGGGGTATTAAATGCATTTGACTAAACAGTATTTGGATAAAATAGGTATCGGTGAAACAGATTCCGGATACGTGTCCGAAAAAACCTTTAATGATGGCGGGCAGTTCAGATTTGAAGTTCCCGGAATCCAGTCCCCTAAGACAATGGAGGCTCTTTTAGGTGAAGCCGATAACCAGGATTTGACAATACATCGCGTAACCCAAACCAAGGGCATAATGCTTTTAAGCGATGAGGATATCCAGGAAATGGTTGACTTGGCTAAAAGCGCTGAATGCGAGCTATTTTTATCTGTAGGGCCAAGGGCGACTTATGACACGTCAGCTACCGTCCACACTAAAGAGGGAATCAGAATAGGCTATCGATTAAGGGGATATGACAATCTCGTTTATGCGATAGAAGACGTTAAACGGGCAGCATCTTTTGGCGTTCGGGGAATATTGTTGTATGATGAGGGATTATTGTACGTTTTAAATAGGATGCGCAGTGACGGCGAGCTTCCCGAAAGTCTGCACTTCAAGATGTCAGCCCATGCAGGACACGGAAATCCCGCTTCGGCAAAGCTTCTTGAAAGCATAGGTCTTGATTCGCTAAATCCTGTGAGGGATTTGCAGATACCGATGCTTGCGTCCATAAGAAACGCAATAGACATTCCGATTGACCTGCACACGGAAAACCCGAAATCGACCGGAGGATTCATCAGGCACTATGAGGTTCCGCAGTTCATTAAGGTAGCTGCTCCGGTGTATTTAAAGACCGGCGGTTCCGTTGCGGCCAACCATAACTGGGACACCACTCAAAAAGAGGCAGTCGCAAGGGTAAAACAGGTCAAACTGGTCAAAAGGATGATAGGCCAATATTTGCCTGATGCAGTCATGTCACCACCAAAATCATCCGATTTAGCTGTTCCTGAGTGATTATAATGGATATTATCGATAAAGTATCTGATTCTATAATTGAAGCCAGCACAAATTTGTCTCAAGATAAAAGGCATGCTCTTGAATCAGCCATTGAAAATGAAGTTAATGAAAACGCCCGCTGGGCATTAAAGCAGATTCTTGAAAACTATGAAGTCAGCCAGAAAAGTAAATTCCCGCTATGCGACGATACGGGCATTCCTCACGTAATTATCGAATTGGGCAAAAACCGTGAAATCACCTCCGAATTAATATCACAGATTAATGAAGGCATTTATCAAGGGTTAAACAGACTTCCGGCAAGGCCTATGGCCGTTAAGGGAAATTCAATTGAAAGAATCGAGCAGTCACAGGGACTTTTCGACGATCCAGGATTAATGAAGCCCGCATCATTTTTAATCGACAACTCACAAAATCCAGACACGCTTAACGTTCATTTTTTGCTTCAGGGAGGAGGTCCTGAAATAAGGGCAAAGACGTACAGGGTTTATCACAAGCGTTCATTTGACACTGTAATCAATGAGGCCATTGAATGGCTTAAGGAATCATTGAAGCTTTTGGGATGCACCCCGTCAATTCCCGCAATCGGCATCGGCAGGACGCATTATGAAGCATCATCATTAATGCTTAAATCAATGGTATACGGCAATCTTGACCTTCAATCAAAAGAAGAGAAATACGTAAGCCATAAATTGAACGAAACCAACATAGGGCCATTGGGTTTCGGCGGAAACACCACGGTTTTAGGCACATTTATAAAAATAGGAAATCAGAGGGCCAGCGGCGTCAGAATAGTTTCCGTAAGGCCGTCCTGTTTTGTCGAACCACGGAAATCTACCGTGAGATTATAATATTTCCCTGGGAGAATATATAACATTTATTAATAATCAAATTAAATTTTATTTCATGCAAGCAAATAATTTTCGTGTTAATGAACACTCTTTAAAAACAGCAATTTCCAATGTTGAACCCAATAAATTAACTACAAGAGGATATAATCAACAAGATTTAATTGAGAAAATACGTTATGGAGATATGGTTTATTTGCTTTTGAAAGGAAGATTGCCTTCCATTAAGGAAAGTAGAATGTTCAATCATGTCCTTGTCTCTTTTTGTGACCACGGTGTCACTCCGCCAAGCACGCAGACCGCCAGAATCATTGCATCATCAGGTTCGCCGATGAATTCCGCTGTTGCCGGAGCCTTGCTTTCATTCGGCCATAAGCATGCAGGTGCAATTGAACAGACGATGGAACTGTTCCAGTCCAGCATAGATTCATTATTCCTGACTGAAGACAATGATTTGGACAACAAGCAAATTGCAAGTTTGGCCATTGAGGTTTACAATGACTATTATGCTAAAAAAGAAAAGATTCCCGGCTTCGGCCACAGGTATCACACTACCGATCCGAGAGCGGAAAAGCTGATACAGATGGCCATTAGGGAAGGCTTTGTCGGTCCTCACATCAAGCTTGCCGTGGCCATTGAAGATCTGGTTTATCAAAACAAGAACATCAAATTGAATGTTGATGGTGCAAATGCTGCCATATTATCTGATTTGGGTTTCACTCCTGATTTGGGATTGGGTGTTTTCATCATAGGACGTGTTCCGGGAATTATTGCGCATATCCATGAAGAAAAGATGGATGAAGAAGATTTCAGATGTTTTTGTGATTTGGACGATATAGAATATAGAGGTCATTAAAATGGAATTTGATGAAGTAATCAATACAAGATACAGCGTTAGAGGATATTTGGATAAGGAAGTCGAAAAAGAAAAACTGAATTATGTCTTGAAGGCAGCCACAATCGCTCCAACAGGAGTAAATTTCCAGCCGTTTAAGGTTTATGTCATTGATACAAAGAAAAATAAGGAGGCTTTACGTGAAGTATATCCTGCAGAATGGTTCACGCAGGCTCCTTACGTTTTATGCGTTGTTTCCTTAAAGGACAAGGCATGGGTGAGAAAATACGACAATAAAAACATCTCAGACATTGACGCAACCATCGTAATGGATCACATTATCCTTGCGGCAACCAGTGTCGGACTTGGAACCTGCTATATTGCAGCGTTCAACCCGCAAAAGGCAAGGGAATTTTTAAAATTGGAGGATAATGAAGAACCGGTACTGTTCACTCCTTTAGGTTACGGCAATGCAGAGCCAAGGGACACTCCAAGAAAGGAAGTCGATGAATTCACGGTTTATTTGTAGATCAATATGGATTTATTAATATTAAAGGCGGACAGTTCCAAGGAAATGAATAAAATTTCTCAGGAACTGTCTGATAAAAAATTTAAAAAGATACAGGAAGAGAATCATTTCATTCTGATGAAAAAGAACAGGTATGGCAATTTTTATGTCCATATCCTCTTTCTGATGATTGGTCTCTTTTATTTCTACCTGGCATTAATTGTAAATGTCGTATACTTTACGTACAGCTATCTGTGGGCTTCACCTCACGTATTAATAACGACTGAAACCAAATCCGAAGACAGTGAAGATTTGGAATTCAATACGATGGATGAAGTTCTTGAAAAGGCAAACAAGCTCTTTTAGCTGATTATTTCATCAACGCTATACTCTTCTATCTTTCTTATTATTATTTTTTCAAGGTATTCGGATTCCTCGCCGATTTTAGCATTAATGAGCACTTCATCGGCCTGAGGCTCTAAAAAGAATGTTAAAATATCATTTCTAAACTCATCATACTCGCTTTGAACCTTTTCATCTTTAATCTTAAGCTGCGGAAGCTCGTTTGTCCACAAGTCGCTTCCCGGTGAAAACTTCTTGTCAACAACCTTTTTTTCGCGGACTTGTCCGTCAAGCAGCATTTCAAAATTCTCATTCAATATAACCCAAACGCATCTGTCCATTTAAATCACTACTATAATATAAATATTAAGTTGTTTAAATATTGATGTATGTCTCGTGTTAAAACTTTTAAATTTCTGGGCCTGATACTGGCAGTAGTGTTAATACTTGTGGGAATTCTTCCTATTGTCAGGGGAGACACATTAACCAATGATACTTTGGCCACATCAATCATTCTGATACTTCTGGGTATTGCCTACATCATAATTTCACGCAAGCCTGAATGGACCAAGGCGGTCTTTTTCTTTGAAGGAATTGTCATCGGCGTCAGCGGTTATATGATACTGGCAGTTCCATATAATTTTGGCTTCCTTATAATCGGTTTTATCATTGTTTTAATAGCTATTCTGGCTTATTTGATGAAATTACCGCCTAGCATTCTTAAATTTTTCTATAGATAATCTTTTTTTTCTTTATTTTTTATAATTCATTTTATAACTATATTTATTTAAAAAAATATTTTATTTTTGTTATCGTTTTTTGTTTTTAAGTCAAGATTTGATTTATTTTTCACTAAAATATAGTAAAAGATATATATTAAGCAAAATAAAAATTAATATACCATGGTGATTTATTATGGCAGAGATATCAGACGCAATCGCAATGATAAAAAAAGCTGAAGCTGATGCTGAACAACTCATTATTGATTCTGAATCACAATCAAAAGATTTAATCAATGAATCAAGAGTGAAGGCTGAAGAAATTATTTCAGAGGCCAAGAAGTCAGCAGAAGAGGAAGCTCAAAAAACTGTTTTTGATGCAGAAGATAAAGCTAAGGAAGAAGCTAAAAGCATTGCAGCAAACTCTGAAAATGATGTAAAATCATTGAAAGATGCCGCTATGACCAATGTGGATGAAGCTGCTTCAATTATTGTCAAAAATATTTTGTAGTGTGAGATTATATGTTCAAGACAGCTAGAATGCGAAAAATTAGAATAGTTACGTTGGAAAAGTATGTAGCTCCTACAGTGGATGCTCTCCACGAACAGGGACTAATACAAATCAGCGATATTTCTGATAGTATTCAGCAAGATCCTGAATTAGCGGAATTAGTTACTCCCGCAAAAGCTACACCTTATACTGGTAAGTTATCTTCACTTTTAATGAAAACAAACGGTATATCTGAACTTTTGGGAAATTCTTTATCAGAAGGCCATGGGATTAAAGATACTATAATGTCTTTCATTAGTCCAGACATTCCCGTACAAAAAGAAGTTGAAGATTTGGATACTGAAGCTTTCATTGCAAAAGCTGAAGAAACATTAGACCAAGTGGGAGGTAAAACTCACGTTATTGAGGGTAAACTAGCCGCTCTCGACTCCGAAACAAGTGAATTAAAGTCTAATAAAAGTTTAGCTAGACACTTATCTAATTTTGACATGGATTTAGCTCTTTTAAAAGATTCTAAGTACACTTCTACTACTGTTGGAAGGATTAATGTTGAATCTACTTCAGAAATCAAAACTAAATTAAGTAACTTGACTGACGAATTAGATATGTTTACGGTCCCAAGCGAAGACAAAGATTATGAAACTATCGTTGTGGTGACTTTAAAAGAATATAGTGATGAGGTTTACTCAACACTTCGTAAATATGACTTTGAGAAAATTGAAATAGGAAACGTTGAAGGAACTCCTCAACAGATTATTTCAAACGCTGATTCCAGGTTATCCGCTATTGAATCAGAACGTGCAACTGTTAAATCAGAATTAAGAGTTGTCGCTGAGCAATATGATGACGAAATATTAGCTCTCAAAGAACAATTAGAAAATGAAAAAGAAAAGAACGAGATTCTTTCTTCTTTTGTTCAAACCAAAGATGCTTACATGCTTGAGGCATGGGTGCCGGTCGATGACACCGAAAAGGTAGAACAATTAGTAGAAAAAACCTCTGACGGTCACTGTGCCTTCGAACTGATTGAAGTTGAAGGAACAGATGATGAAAATGTACCTATTTTGCAGAGAAATGGGTGGTATTCCAAACCTTTCGAATATCTTGTTGATATGTACTCACCAGTACGTTATAATGAAATCGATCCAACAATATTCGTTGCAATTATGTTCCCAATCTTCTTTGGGTTCTGTTTGACTGATGCAATTTACGGATTAATCGTATCATTAATCGGTGTTGTTTTATTGAAAGGCTTAGGTAAAGTCAATAAAACAATGCACGCATTCGGATGGATTTTGATATGGTCCGGTTTGTGGGCAATAATATTGGGTCTGTTAACCAATGGTTTCATTGGGGATTTCCCAGAAAGAATCGCAGGATTCAGATTGCCGACAGTATTTGCTCCTGTTGAAGCATTCAAACATCCAGACACTATCTTGATAATTGCAATCATTATTGGTGTTATTTATACTAACTTAGGTTTCATTATAGGAGCCATTGATAACTTCAGATACGGTAACAAAAAGGAAGCTATCGGATCTCAATTATGCTGGTTTGTTTTAGAAGCTGGTGTTATTTTATTAGCACTTGGATACTTAATGCCTTCAATTGGTATTATTGGATACGCATTGGGCGGTGTTTTAGTAATTGCATGTATTGGAATGTTGGTATATGCTAACGGTGCATATGGAGTAATGGATATATTCGGATTTATGGGAGACATTTTATCATACGCTCGTCTTTTAGCTTTATGTCTGGCTACGGGCGGTATTGCTATGACAGTTAACATCTTAGCTCAAATGATTGATAATATGGTTCCATTTGTTGGAATAATCCTTGCAATCATCATATTTATTGGTGGACACATTGCAAACTTCGCTTTCCAAGTTTTAGGTGCATTCATTAACGCTCTGCGTTTGAATTATGTTGAATTCTTCTCCCAGTTCTTCATGGGTGGAAAAAACAAATTCGAAGCTTTTAAAGCAGAAAGGACATTTACAAAAACTAAAAATTAAAAATTTTTCATTTAAATTTAAAAAAACAAAAATAAAAATCAATATTATTTAAAGGTGAATTAAATATGGTAGAAATTGCTTTAGGTACTGCTTTAGCAGCTATTGGTGCTGGAGTAGCAATTGGTTTTGCTGGATTAGGTTCCGGTTTAGGGCAAGGTATGGCAGCAGCAGGTTCCGTAGGAGCAGTTGCTGAAGATAACGATATGTTTGCTAGAGGTATTATTTTCTCTGCATTACCAGAGACTCAGGCTATTTACGGTTTCTTGATTGCAATCTTATTACTTGTATTCTCCGGTTTATTAGGTGGAGGATCAGGTTTATCAACTGAAGCAGGTATTGTAGCTATTGGTGTAGGCGCATCCATCGGTTTCGCTGGATTAGGTTCCGGTATGGGACAAGGTCTTGCAGCATCATCATCTGTTGGTGCAATTGTAGAAGACAACGACATGTTTGCACGTGGTATTATTTTCTCTGCATTACCAGAGACTCAGGCTATTTACGGTTTCTTGATTGCTATTTTACTCATGGTATTCGGTGGAATCTTAGGTTAAGGAGGCAATTTATATGAGCTCAGGCACAGATAAAATTGTTTCAAGCATTATGTCTGAAGCCCAAGGGAAAGCTGATATAATCATGCAGGAAGCAAATGCAGAAATCGCAGCAATCAACGCTGATGCTGAGAAAACTGCAGCCGCAGAAAAAAATAAAATTCTAGAAAATGGTAAAAAACAATCTGATATGAGATATCAGCAAATTATCTCTGAAGCTAAGATGAATGCTCGTAGAGCAGAATTAGGCGCTAAAGAAGAAGTAATTGAAGCTGCTTTCACAAAAGCAACTGCTCAGTTGAAAGACGTAGCTTCTTCAGACAGCGAAGAATATGATGATTCATTAACTAAAATGATAAAAGAAGCAGTTGACGAACTCGGTGCCAAGGATTTAATTATTCAATTAAACGAAAAGGACACCCAAAAGTTCAAGAGTCAATTGGGCGATAATGTCTCTACTTTCCAAATTGACGATGTAAATTTCCAATTAGGAGAACCTATTGATACTATTGGTGGAGCTATTGTTAAAACCAAAAGCGGAGATATTGAAGTGAATAATACTATTGAATCTAGATTGGAAAGATTTAAAAGTATTTTACGTAGTGAAGTTGCAAATGTATTATTTAAATAAAATTAGGAGGGAGAAATTATGGCTGATGAAATTGCTACATTAATGAGTTCAATCGGACTTTCACCGGAAACATTTATTGCAGTTTGTGTTCTTGCAATTCTTGTTGTGGGTGCTGTAGTTGTAATCATTACATCTAGACCAATACTGGATATTTATCCTTATCTCAATCCTAGTGCAAGAGTAAGAGCTAGAAAAGGAAGACTCTTTGATGAGAAACAGATTTCCGAAATGGTTGAAGCTAACAATGTCGAAGAGGTAGAAAACTATCTCAAAGGCGTTCCTGAATACGCAGATGTATTAGAGGACTATCCTCTTGATAAAGCATTGGACATTCATCGTGCAGACACCTATGACTTTATCGCAAGGCTCGCTCCTAAGGAAGTAAAAGACTCATTTGTTGTAATGTCCAAGAAAACGGATATTAACAATATCAAAAGTCTTTTAACTGCTAAGGAAGTAGGTCTCAGTCCTGAAGAAACTAAAGATTTATTAATCCCTAGCGGATCACTATATAAAGAGTTAAATTCTTTGGTTGATGCGGATAATGTTACAGATATTGTCACAAGTCTGGACGGTACCGAATATGCTACCGTATTAGAAGACGCTCTTCCTGAATATGAGGAAAATCATATGATTCTTCCGTTAGAATCTGCTTTAGATAAATATTACTTAGGCAAATTATTACATTCTCCTGACGTTCCTTCCGATGAAAATAGGCAAATCCTGTATTCATACATAGGAACTCAAGTCGATGCTGATAACCTTAAATTAATTTTAAGGGCTAAAGAAGATGGTTTATCATACGATGATATTTCCAGTTATATCTTGGCCGACGGTTATCAATTACGTGAATGGAAACTTAAAGATTTAATGGATTCACCAGACGTTACTAACGTAATTTCTGGATTAGAAGGTACAAAATACGCTGAAGCTTTAACCGATGTCGTTCCGCAGTACAATGAAACTGGTTCAGTTGCTGTGTTTGAAAGGGCATTGGATGTGTATGTCACAGAACATGCAAAGTCATTATCTTCTAAAAAACCATTAGGTATTGGTCCGATTATTGGTTATTTAAGTCAAAAAGAAGCTGAAATTAAAAACTTGAAAATTATTGCAAGAGCAAAAAGAGAAGCTGATTTCCCTAATTCTAAAATCATGGAGATGTTAATATGAGTTCTGTAGCTATTATTGGTGATATAGATACTGTATCTGGATTTAGACTTGGTGGAGTTAAAAAGGCAGAGGTTGTAAACACTGCCGATGAAGCAATTGTTGCTTTTGACAAATTTTTAGAGGAAGAGATTTCAATTATTATCATTACACAAGTGTTAGCTAATGAAATTAGAGAACATATAAACAGGAAAATTGGTTCTGATGTATTACCAATGATAATTGAGATACCTGATAAAGATGGGTCCTCCGAAGGGTCATCTGATCAAATGAACGATCTTATTAAAAGAGTTATCGGGGTAGAGATGGTTAAATGATTATTGAAGGAAAAATTATTAAAATTGCTGGGCCTGTTATTGTCGCAGATGGTATGAGAGGAGCCCAGATGCTTGAGATGGTTAGGGTAGGTGACCAAAAGCTTATCGGAGAAATCATCGAGTTAGAAGGCGACACCGCAACTATCCAAGTATATGAAGAAACAGCCGGTATTCAACCGGGTGAAGTAGTAGAATGTACAGGAGGTCCTTTGTCCGTAGAACTCGGTCCGGGCGTAATGAGTTCTATTTTCGACGGTATTCAAAGGCCTTTAAGAATTATCAGAGAAGAATCTGGTGACTTTATTGCAAGAGGTATTGACGTAGATTCCGTTAACAAAGAGAAAAAATGGGAATTCAAACCTGTTGCTAAAGTCGGTGACAAAGTAACCGGAGGAGACGTTCTTGGTGAAGTACAGGAAACCACCGCTGTTTTGCACAAGATATTGGTCCCACCAACCATGGAAGGGGAAGTAACCAGTATTGCATCCGAAGGCGAATATACTGTACTCGAAGATATTGCAGAAATTGATGGCGAAGCTGTTCAAATGCTCCAGAAATGGCCTGTAAAGAGAAGTCGTCCTTATGTAAGAAAATTAGACCCAGACATTCCATTAGTCACTGGTCAAAGAGCACAGGACACTTTCTTCTCAGTAGCTAAAGGTGGTGCAGCAGCCATTCCAGGTCCTTTCGGATCAGGTAAGACTGTTACACAGCAGCAACTGGCTAAATGGGCAGACGCAGACATCGTTGTTTACATCGGTTGTGGAGAACGTGGAAACGAAATGACTGAGGTACTTACCGAGTTCCCATTCCTTGACGACCCTAAAACCGGTAACCCACTGATGGACAGAACTGTTCTTATTGCAAACACTTCAAACATGCCGGTAGCAGCTCGTGAAGCATGTGTATACACAGGTATTACAATCGCTGAATACTACCGTGACCAAGGTTACGATGTAGCGCTCATGGCAGATTCAACCTCAAGATGGGCTGAAGCTATGAGGGAAATTTCAGGAAGATTAGAAGAAATGCCAGGGGAAGAAGGTTACCCAGCATATCTGGCATCCAGATTGGCACAGTTCTATGAAAGGGCTGGAAGGGTAGAAACTATCGGTACCGAATCAAATGTTGCTTCCATTTCAGTAGTTGGTGCAGTATCACCTCCTGGTGGGGACTTGTCCGAACCTGTTACACAGAACACATTGCGTATCTGTAAAGTGTTCTGGGCTTTGGACGCATCCCTTGCAGATAAACGTCACTTCCCTTCAATTGACTGGCTGCAAAGCTATTCATTGTATGTAGACAGCATTGAAGGCTGGTGGGCTGAAAACGTAGCAGCCGATTGGAGAGCTACTCGTGACGAAGCAATGAGTCTTTTACAAAAAGAATCAGAACTTCAAGAGATTGTTCAATTGGTCGGTCCTGACGCTTTACCTGAAACAGACCAAGCTACTTTAGAAACTACACGTATGTTAAGAGAAGACTTCTTGCAACAAAACGCATTTGATGACGTAGACACATATTGTGCTCCAGACAAACAATATAAGATGTTGAAAACCATCCTTAAGTTCTACGATGAATCTCTTGCAGCAGTTCAAAGAGGTGTTCCAATTGCAAATATTGTAGCATTACCTGTAAAAGAAGAAATTGGTAAAATGAAATACATCCCACAGGATGTTTTTGATGCTAAAATTGAAGAAATTCAAGCAGCAATTACTAAACAATGCAGTGAGGCTTAAAAATGAATACAAATATTAAAACTAGAGAATATACTACTGTATCTGAAGTCTCCGGTCCTTTGATGATTGTTGAAGGAGTAGAAGGCGTTGGTTACAATGAAATTGTAGATATTGAAACACCTACTGGTGAAAAAAGAAGTGGTCAAGTTCTTGAAGTAACTAAAGACGTTGCTGTTATTCAGGTTTTCGAAGGAACAAATGATTTGAACACCAAAGATACAAAAACCAGATTCACTGGTCAAACCGCAAAAATCGGTGTTTCCAGAGACATGATGGGACGTATCTTCAACGGTATCGGTAAACCTATTGACGGCGGACCTGAAATCATTCCTGACGAAGAACTGGATATTAACGGTGCTCCAATGAACCCGGCTTCCCGTGAATTCCCTGAAGAATTTATTCAAACTGGTATCTCTACCATTGACGGAATGAACACTTTAGTAAGGGGACAAAAACTTCCTATTTTCTCAGGATCTGGTTTACCTCACAACGATTTAGCTGTACAGATTGCAAGACAGGCTAAAGTATTAGGTGCTGACGACGAGTTCGCAGTAATTTTCGCAGCAATGGGTATTACAAACGAAGAAGCAAACTTCTTTATGAGAGACTTCGAACGTACTGGAGCTTTAGAAAAATTAACAGTATTCATGAACTTGGCTGACGACCCGGCTATCGAAAGGATCTTGACTCCAAAAATGGCTTTGACCACTGCTGAATACTACGCATTTACCTTAGGAATGCAGGTACTGGTTATCTTAACAGATATGACCAACTACTGTGAAGCATTAAGGGAAATTTCAGCAGCTAGGGAAGAAGTACCTGGAAGAAGAGGTTATCCTGGATACATGTACACTGACCTTGCAGGTATCTATGAAAGAGCAGGACGTATTGACGGCAAAGAAGGTTCAATCACTCAGATGCCTATCTTGGTTATGCCTCAGGACGATATTACCCACCCAATTCCTGACCTGACCGGTTATATTACCGAAGGACAGATTGTATTAAGCAGGGAAATCTCCAGGAAAGGTATTTATCCTCCTGTAGACGTACTTCCATCACTCTCACGTCTGATGAGTGGTGGTATCGGTGGAGACAAGACTCGTGATGACCACAGTGGTGTATCCGACCAGCTTTATTCCGCTTATGCAGAAGGTCGTGAATTAAGAGACCTGGTTGCGGTTGTAGGGGAAGAAGCTCTTACGGAAAGGGACCAAAAGTTCCTTGAATTCGCTCAAGCATTTGAAGATAGATTCATCACTCAAAGCAAAGATGAAGACAGAACTATCTTTGAAACCTTGGATCTCGGTTGGGATTTACTTAAAATCTTGCCTAAAGCAGAACTCAAAAGGGTTAAAGAAGAATTTGTCGAACAATACCTTCCAAAAGATTAAATTCATTTGTTTAAAACAGGTGATTAAATGGCACAAGATATTATTGATGGAATTAATCCAACAAGGATGGAGTTATTATCTCTTAAAAACAGAACCAAACTGGCCGTTAAAGGGCACGGTTTGCTTAAGGAAAAAAGGGATGCTTTAATCAAAGAATTTTTTGATATCTTGGATCGTGTTAAAGGTATTCGTGAAGACGCAGAAAGAAGTTTACAGGAAGCTAATGACGCATTGCTTGAAGCTCAAATTGCAATGGGAGACCTGGCTGTTAGGAAAGCATCACTTTCAGTCAAGGAATCCATTGACGTTGATATCACTTCAAGAAGCGTTATGGGTGTGGCTGTGCCTGTAACCAACATCAAGATGGAGGAAAGATCCATCATTGACAGGGGTTACGGTTTTTCAGACACTACCATTCAGTTAGACGAAGCTGCTAAAAAATTCGAGGAATCTCTTAAGTATTTAATTGAACTTGGTGAAGTGGAAAAGACCATTTTCCTTTTAGCTGAGGAAATCGAATCCACCAAACGTAGGGTTAATGCTTTAGAACACATTATGATTCCAAGATTCCAAAATACTGAAAAGTATATTGATATGAGACTCCAAGAAATGGAAAGGGAAAACTTTGTTCGTTTGAAAATGATTAGGTCTGTCATGGAGAAAAACGAGGCCGCCGATGAGGCAGCTGAAGAGACTATAGAATAAGATTATTTCTTATTCTTTCATTTTCTTTTTTTTAAAATTTTTTATAATAATTTCGGTGTTAATATGAGAAGAAATCCAATAGAACAATATTTTAAGGATCCTGATAATAAGGCGAAATTGTTTGTTTGGATGACTTACGGCATGATTGCAACTACTTTTTTAATCACTATAGGATGCCTGATTTTTATTTTGCATCTTGTCGGTTTTTTCTAGATATCTGATTGACTATTTCAGAGCTTTTTTCAACATCACTATATAGTTTTTTAAAATCGCTGTTTTTATCTATAACCGTCAGCAATGGTTCTGATTTTTCGGTAATTGAGCCGATATGCGGCATGTCGTAGATATTGTCCAGATTTATTTTTGAATATATGTTTCGACATGGCGAATAGATTATCCTTTTATAGCTGTAGTACTTTGCTTCGGGAATTTCAACTTCCTCATTAAGGCTTGATTTTATGTGGGCGTCCAGCATGTTGATTTGAAGTGACTGCTCTACGCATTCGAAGGTTCCCTGAATCCTCGGATTTATCTCAATCACGTAAAGCCCCTTTTCATTAAGTATATAGTCCACTCCGTTGGACCCCATCAGATTGAATTTGCGGGCCAGATTCTCGGATGTTTCAATCATATTCCTGTTTATATCATCGATGTTTTTAACATTAGCCATTATGCTTTCATTTGTAAGGGGTAGAATGTTTCCTATATAGATAAAGCTGTCATTTTTTTCGAAATCATTCTCCGTAAGAAGCCTTGAGTTCATAATCGTCCTTTTGCAGTCCTTGCTTGCAAGAACCGATGAGCTTAATGTTATCCCTTCTACGTATTCCTGGAGCATATAATTTTCACCATCGTTTAATTGAATGTAGCTATCATTATTTAAAAGATTTATGTCATAACCACCGGATCCTTTAACGGGTTTTATAATATATTTAACTTCAGGATTATTTTTGCTGATTTCGATGGCTTCATCTACATCTCTTATTAAAAAAGTTTTGGGTGTTTTAAATTCATCCTTGATTTTCCTGTAAAACTTGTATTTGTCCTCAATGTTTGAAACGTCTCTCGTTCCCAGAATCTTTTTTTGATCACTTTTTGAAAACTCGATTGGAGAGATTCCGGAAATAGGTATTATGTAGTCAACTTCGTCAATGAAGTCCTTTGAAATCTCCAAAACATTTTCACTTTTGAAATTGTCTTCAAATATGCCGCAGCTTTCATTGTCTTTTTCCTGAAGAATGATTTTTTGGTTTTTAATCTGAGGCGTGTCTGAAGTTGAAAAATAGCTGGTGGAATAAATGTCATAATCCAGTTTTAACGCGCTTTTAAGCATACTTCTTGTATTAATTCCAATAAGCAATAGCTTTTCCATAAAAAATCTCGTAAAAAAAGTTATTTGAATAGTCCCGAGCGGAGTCGAACCGCCGTCTCCGGGTCCAAAGCCTAGAAGGATTACCACTACCCTACGGGACTATGTTGTAACATAACAACATATTAATTTCTATGTTAGGTAGTATTTAAATGTATCGTTTTCATATCAATTTTTTGTAAAATAAGCATTCTTCTCTCCATTTGCACCCTAAACAGATATTTTCAACGCTTTTAATGGTATTGAATTTCTCTGACGCATCTTCAAATAATTCGATGGCGTTATATTCTTTTTTTGAATCAAGTTTTTGAAGGACTTCCCTGTCCATTCTCTCAATCATTTCGTTCTGTTTTTTGTTTTCACAAATATCATCGTTTAAATTCGGACAGAAAGTACAAATATCGTCTGTTTTATCCGTTAAGGTAATTACACAATCCTCATATTTTCTTAATTCATTGATGCAGGTCATGTTTGATATGAAATCCTCACTGTAGCCGTAGCCCTGAAATCCCTGAAGGCACAGCAAATGATGGCCTCTTAACTTAATCTTCATAATAATCTTAAAAAATAGTAAAAAAGGTTAAAATCTTAACCTTTTATTCTTTTGGTAAAAATACTTTTGATACACCGGCAGTACCGACTATTTTAATGAGGTCTCCAAAGATAAATGGAACAAGACCCATTATTAATAAATCTGCAATTCCCAATACGGTGCCTTGTGTTAAATAGAACCATAAGGCTAATCCTAAAAGTCCAGGAATGTAGATGCATGCAAAGTTGGCAACGCCAATAACTGCGAGCATTTTGGTAAAGCTGCGTGAATGTGTGTATTTTTCAGCAATGTATCCTACAAAGTAGGATGCAATTAAAAATCCAAGGAAATATCCTCCTGTGGATCCAAGAACCATATCCAACCCGCCGGTCATTCCTCCAAACCATGGGATGAATGCAATTCCTAAAACAATGTAAATTATCTGACTTAAGCAGCCATATTTTTTACCGAGAAACAGGCCTGAGCATAATACTGCAAAGGTTTGTGCGGTAATTGGAACGGGGGTCCATGGAAGAGGAATAATGATTTGAGCCATTAAACCAGTAATGCATGCCATGAAAAAGGACATCACTACTTTTGTAAGTGTACTGGACTCTTGAAATCTTTCAAAAGCTGTTTTTCTGGTTGAATAATAATTTTCAATATTAATGTTCATTAATTTCCCTCCTAAATTTGTTTCCTTAATAATATTTGTTCTTATTAATATAAATAATTTACAGCAATTATTTTTCCGGTGTTATGGGGGTTAAAAATATAAAAAAAGTGAGGATATGGTTTTATCCTCTAAAAACAATAGTATTATTCTATTGTAATGATTTTCAAGTTGTGAGGTTTTTTAACTATGTTGGATTTGAATGCAACCAATTTTTTGATTCCTTTTTTGGATGCAACATCAACCATTCTCTGACTTATGATGCCGTCAAATATGACTGTATCTGCATTGCCTTCAATGTTTTTGATTTCTTCATAGATATCTTCTATTGAAACCTCTTTTGTCACATTCAATGCTTCGTCCAGGATGGCTCCGTTACCGGTGCCTTCAAATTCCTTTAACATATCCTTCATTAAAGTGACTTCGTCATCCTCAACCTCTTCTACAGCAGGCTGCTGTTTGTTGTATCTGTTGTTGGATCTTCTGGAATGATGTCTGTCACGTCTTCTTGAATTATTATCGTCATTGTCTGAAAGAATGTTGTGATTAGCTAAAAATTGTGCAGTAGGGACTTTGTCTCTAAGCGCAATGAGCACTTCGTCCTTTTCCAGGTCTTCCACTTCTTTTCCTTGAGGAGCGCGGGTAATGTAGTCCACGTCACCGATTTGCAGGAGTTCTTTTAAGATCAGTTCTCCGCCACGGTCGCCGTCAACAAATGCGGTTGTGGTTCTTTTTTTACTTAACTCTCCAATGGATTGTGGAACGCTTACTCCTTCAACAGCAACGGTATTTTTAATGCCGTATTTAAGTAAGTTCAAGACATCGCTACGTCCTTCAACAACAATTATTGCATCGGAAGTGTGGATGCTAGGGCCTGCAGGCAACCTGTCGTCACCATATTCGGAGATTTCGTGAACGCGCATTGCTTCTCTGACTTCCTCGATCATTTTCATGCTTGCCGGACCGACGCTTTCAACCATGTTTTTGTAGATTTCTTTTGCACGGTTAACAACCTGCTCTCTTTTGACGGCACGAACATCTTCAACTTTTAAAGTCTGGATTTCGGCTTCACAAGGTCCGACACGGTTGATTGTTTCGAGGGATGCTGCGAGAATGGCGGTTTCAACTCTGTCCAAACTAGATGGGATTACAATTTCACCTTTAGCTCTTCCGCTGTTAGAATGAATATTGACTTGGATTCTTCCAATTCTTCCAGTTCTCTGCAGTTCTCTTAAATCTAAATCATTACTTAATAAACCTTCGGTTTGTCCAAATACAGCTCCGACAACGTCAGGTTTTTCTACAATTCCATTTGCAGTAATTTGCGCATGGATTAAATATTTTGTTGTAGTTAATTCTTCGCCTTTTCCCATATTTAAGCCTCCTAGCTTATTAATCGGGCTAATTTATATTTTTCTAAAAATTAACGTGATTTTTAGGCAAATAAATAAATTATACGATAAACATTCCTTTTATTTAATCCTATTATACACTAAAAAGAGCCGAAGTACAATGAAAATCTAATTATGGGTTTAAATTATTAAATGGTTATTTAATTTAATTTCCTTTCTTTTTTCTCTAAATCCCTTTTGTAATTAAATTTTCTCCTTTTTTTAATAATCAAATGTTGATATAAATTGATAATAATGAATAAATGAACTCTTAAGTATATAATAATTTAGTATTTTCTTAAATACTACAATTAATATTATGAAAAAACTAATATATAAAATGTGTTATATTGTTTTGGCGATATTAATTAATGATTAGAATGATGGCATTATCAATTGATGATTGCTGTATTCTATTGAATTAGTTTATTGTTGGTAAAGTTTCCTTTGATATTATCATAACAGTTAATCCGGTTTTTTATTTGCTATTTTTGGGCTGATGTTGATTTTTACTTTCTTGGGTTGAAATTACTTTGTCGTGAAAAATTACTCTCCTGAGGCAATATTGATTTCAACGAGTAATTTGAACTTTATATCAAAAATAAAAGGTTTATATGCTTTGAAATAAAAATATATGTAAATCCTACTCGATTATTATTGAAAGATATTAGGATGTTAATATGAAACGTTTAGAGTTTTTAAAAATAGCGTCTGAATGTCTGCCAATAATCACCAACTTAAAGGGAGGTCACCTATGGATTTCAGAGCATCATTTGAAGTGAAAATCAATGTTTCTTTGAAGGCATTGGTTTTTATATGCTTCTGGATTATTAAAATCCTGATGCAGAACTAATCCATTAACCACCTCTATTTTTAAAGCGCGGGCAGATATCGAGTGAAACTTTAATGATAGCCGTTAAATTAATCCCAAAATTAGTTTATGAGTAGGTAATGGTCTTGAAAAGCTAACTTGGTAATTGCATCCGTGCTCAACAAAAAATTTAAATAAGTAGAAAAATAGAACCATGAAATAGAGATAGTTTATCTCCACTGAATTTTATTTTTAAAATTCATTTTTAAGTTGGTGAATCAATGTTTTTTTTGGGATTTGTGAGTTTTTCTCACAAATAAAACATTGATGTTGACTTGTTTTTACTTCAGTTCTTTCTCCATAGAAATTTTTTTATTTAATCGTCAACATAATATTATAGTGATTATTAGAATAGGTGATTTAATGTCAATAAAACCTCAGGATTTGTTAAAAAATAAAAAAGACTTAAATAAACAGATTAAATTTGAAGATATTACATTGGACGGCATTACAATAGATGATTTGACTTATAACGGTGATAACTACAAAAAATACATTAATCTGAATTCATTTTTAAATCAGGTTTCCACCTGCCAGATTTCAGACGCATTCAATGAAATCGCTCATCGATCAGGTGTTATTTATAATTTGAAGTCAATTAACAATTTAAAGGCCTGGGGTAGAATAACTACTTCCAAAACTGGCAGTGACGACTGGGGAACCATCACATTGGCCATTGATGAGGCTAAAGACAACGTTCTGCTTGTTGAAACAAGCGGTATGGACGCAGCCATTTGGGGCGAGCTTGCTTCAACCTGCGCCAAGAACAACAACGTTAAGGCCACGCTGATTTATGGCTGCGTGCGTGATATGGATGCCCTTTTAACCATGGATTATCCGATTTTCGCTTGCGGTTTCCGTCCAAATGCAGGCAAGGCTTTGGGTATGGGTGAAATAAACATAGATTTGGAACTCGAATCCGTTAAAATAGCTCCCGGTGACTTTTTATTCGGCGATGAAAGTGGTGTTGTTGTAATACCGAAGGAGTTTTTCACAGAGGTTATCCTTCAGACACTGCAGATTAAAATCGGGGAGAGGAATATCGTCGACATGCTGAACTCAGGCAAATCCCTGTCGGAAATTGTCGGTCTCAGATAAAAATATAAAATTATTTAAATAATAAAATTATTTTATATATAAATATATCGATACCTTTATATAGTAGCATATTCTAAATATATAAACGATACAGATTTAATTTTTAGTTTGATTTTATGAAGTTTTTAGGAAATTCGTTACATATAGCAAACTCCGGTAAATTGATAGCAAGATCCTCGCAGACGCCATCAGCAGGCGGTCTTGTTTTTGACAGCAATAAAAACAAAATAGGTAAGGTGAGCTATGTTTTCGGACCTACCAAACAGCCATACATTTCAATCCGATTATTCAAGTCAGCGGATATAGAACGGATTAAAAGAAATTATGGCGAAAAACTATTTGTATCAAAACCAAAATCAAGAAAAAATAAAAAAAGGAGGATGAAACCACGTCAGAAGAAATGAATCAAGCTCCAAAACGTAGAAGAAGGTCAGATAGGGCTAAAAAAGAAGAAGCAGATGAAAGTAAAAAAGCGGTTTGCCCGGAATGTGGTTCCACAGAATTAATAGGAGATTATGAAAGAGCGGAAGTTGTTTGTTCTCATTGCGGATTAGTTATTGATGAGAACCTGGTGGATATGGGTCCTGAATGGAGGGCATTCGACCACGAGCAGAGAGATAAACGTACAAGGGTCGGCGCTCCGATTACATATACTATTCACGATAAAGGTTTAAGTACCATGATCGATTGGAGGAATAAGGATATTTACGGTCGTGATATTCCTGCAAGAAACCGTGCACAATGGTACAGACTAAGAAAATGGCAAAGGAAAATCAGAATTTCCGGTGCAACCGAACGTAACCTTGCGTTCGCATTGTCCGAACTGGACAGGGATTCTTCAAGATTAGGACTTCCAAGAAGCGTAAGGGAAGCCGCATCTGTCATTTACAGAAGCGCTGTAGACAATAAGCTCATCCGTGGAAGAAGTATTGAGGGTGTAGTTGCAGCTTCATTATATGCAGCATGCAGACAGTGCAACGTACCTCGTACCCTGGATGAAATCGCTGAGGTTTCAAGAGTTACCAAAAAGGAAGTAGGCAGAACCTATAGGTTCCTTACAAGGGAACTCAACATCAAATTGCCTCCAACCTCTCCGGTTGACTATGTTCCAAGATTCGCAAGTGAACTGGGACTGTCCGGTGAAGCTCAATCCAAAGCTATTGAAATCATTGAAAAGGCAATGGAAAAAGGATTGACTTCAGGAAGGGGACCTACCGGTGTAGCGGCTGCTGCATTATACATTGCATCAGTTCTTCTCGGTGGGCGGCAAACCCAAAGGGACGTTGCAGACATTGCAGGCGTCACTGAAGTAACTATCAGAAACAGATATAAGGAATTAACCGAACAGTTGGATATGGGTGTAACTTTATAGTTCCACCTTTAACTTATTTTTTTTAGTGTCTGGAGTACTTTTCGATACGATATTCCAGTTCTCGAACAATACCGTCATTATTATACTTTTTAACGTTGTTTAACTTGTTTTGATATTTGTCAAGCCTGCTTAAAAAGAGTTTAAGTTTTTTGGCGCTCATGTTTTCATGATATTCGCCGTAACCCAGTTTCTTAACGTAAAATCCGTTCAGGGTCTGTTCAAAGTTTCCGATGGCTGGAACACTGTAGATAGGTTTTTTAAGGGTAATTGCTTCGGATATGAACGTGAATCCTCCATTGCAGACAACTGCCTTTGCGCTGGCTAAATCGTCATAGAATTCATCTTCGTTAAACATTTTATACCTTAGGTTACCGTCAACCTTGTCCATGTTGAATCCGTATACAATGAAGTTCTCGTCAAGGGTCTTGAGGCGTTCAACGAGCTTTACGCTTTCCTTGCTCGTCTGATAGACAACGATATGATCTTCAATGGTCGGCTTTAATTTCAAAATCTCTTCACGGATTACGGGCGGATAAATCACAGCATTCTTTTTGGACCTTACTTTCGGGAAGAAAAAGCTGGTCATGATGTGGAATTTCGGCCTTACGACATAGCTCTTGATTACTCCCTTGGCCTTAAGCATTTCAGTCATGTGGTGTGGAGGATAGTCAATTTGAGCCTGGGTAATCATATGGATATTGTCCAGACTTATCAAAGGAATCTGAAGAAGCTTGGATACCATTGTCGCATAAATCTCAAAATCGGTAACGATAACGTCCGGTGACAGGCTTCTCGCCTTTTTGTACAGTTCCTGATATCCCACCTTGATGTTGGTTGGATTTCTTTTTATGGCACTGATTAACGTTTTTGTATTGTTTACCTTGTTGTTGATGTAAACTGTGTTGAATCCGCCGATTTCATACACGTTATCGAACTTTTCATTCAGGTATTTATATGCCCGGTCATGTGAAAATACGTAAACGTCATATTTCTCCTTAATTCTCTCAATTATGACGGCTGATCTTATCGCATGACCCATTCCCTCACCGCAGACACAGTAGAAAACCCTTTTGCGAGGCCTGTTTTTCAATGCCTTTGACTTTTTAAAGTAGGATTTGGCGGTATTGATTTTTTCAACCGAATTATCGTACTTTTCAAACATTCTGCTGATTTTTTCTGACTCCTCTGCAAAGCGGTCAAGATTGTCCTTGCTCATATTCTCCACATCATGCCCGAAATTATAGTTCAAATCTTCGGCATCGGTTTTTTTGCCCGTAAAGTCATTCAATGTGCTTTTACCGTATTGTTTTATTAACGTTTCGATTCCTTCCTCTTCAAGTCTTCTTGTTGAAACGCCGATTTTTGGAGTTCTCAATACTTTAAAGCGTTCGGTTTTTCCAAGGCGCTTGATGTAATCGCTGTCCTCTCCAAAAGTCAGGCTTTCGTCAAATCCTCCGCATTTGTCATGGAGTTCCTTTTTGGCTATTATCCCATAGCATCCTGCGCCGTGTGGCTTGATTTTCTCAACGCTTACCATGAAGAGGTTAGCCAGCTTGTGCAATAGCTTGTCTTCGCTCTTTTTGGATAATGGCTCCATTTGGGTAATTGCTATTCCAAGCCTTTCCATTTGAAACTCGTATATAGTATCCCTCAAATAATCTTCCGTAAGTATTAAATCGGAATCCAAAAATAATAGATATTCGCCTTTCGCCACTTCAGCGCCGTTGTTTCTTCCGACAGCAGGCAGGCCTCCGTCAATCACGATACAGCCGTATTCTTCAGCAATTTCACGGGTTCTGTCTGTTGAATTGGCATCGGCGACAATTATTTCGTAATCGTCGAATTTCTGCATCTTGATGCTGTCTAAAAGGAGAGGCAAATATTCCTCTTCATTATATGTGGGGATAATAATACTTAAAATCATACTGTATATTAATTTATTTTCAACGTTTAAATAAATTGGCTTTTAGAATTTTGATTTCAAATCATAAAGAAAAGCAGTTACCGGACTGTTCTGGTCCAGATATGAAAATGAGTTCCATGTTTCGCTGAAGTAGTCGCATCTGTTGGTCAGAGGTATTTTTATGTCGTTTAGAAGCTCCATCTCATTATAGCTGGAATCGATTATGTAAACGGTTTTATTGTCGCTTACGCTTATGTTTTCAATCGGGATGCCGTTTAATTCGATATTGTCTGAAGGATTAATAACGTCAACTTCATAGTGTTCGGTATTCGCTCCGAAAAACGCTATCGTAAACCTTAAAAATATTATCAGTGCCGCTGCGATATATGGGGCGTATCTCCTGATTAGTTTGGCGATAAAATCCGTTAAGCTTTTGTAATGCGGTATTATCCTGCATTCGTCGCAAATTCCCTTTTTCGCTCCAATAATGATATCAATGATTCGCTCTATGCATTTGCCGTTTCTCTGAATCAGAAATATTCCGCATATTCCCGTTATTGCAGGGGTTGAAAAGAGTCCTCCGTCAAGCGCTCCGATTAAAAGGCAGGATGCAAAAAACGCTAATAGGAATGTCTGGACAAATCTCCTTTTTCTTACGGCAAGCAGTAATGTGATAAGCAGTATCGGCAGGAGGATAATCACTATTTTTGCGACTTGCGGAACATATGCATATAGGCCGGCGCCGGTATTGATTGAGCTTTCAATAAGGCCTCCCATTATCTTGCTTAAAAGCTCTCCGAAAATGGACTTCAGCAGGTGGGTATGCAGAATGCTTGTAGATGAAATCGTATTCTGTGCGGTCATGAAAATTGTGTTGAGGCTGATTCCCATCTGCCATCTGAAGAGGACTTCAAGAAGTATTCCTGCAATCAGTGTAATCGAACCCAGGATTATTGAGATTTTCAGAAACTTCCCGGAATCGACGTTAAAATCCTTGAACAATTGACTGGATATCAAAAAGACTCCCATAAGTCCAAAGAATATTATGTCCTTTCCTTTTGAGGATCCCATTAAAAATAAGTGTGTTATCGGGTGAACTATGGGGTTTAAAACATTAGTTACAAAAAGTGCACCGGCAATTATTATAAATAGAATACCAACAAATATAGTCTTGTTTATCTTCATTAAGAATAACTATTTAAATTAATGACTTAAATATTTAGTGAAAAAAGGATTTTAAGATGTTTGCAATAGGATATTATATTGGCTTGATATTAATCGGAATCGTTGCAGGCTTTGCTTCAGGCCTTTTGGGTGTCGGCGGAGGATTCTTAATCGTTCCTTTCCAATACTTCCTTTTAAAGTATATTGGAGTTGAACCTGGCCTTGCAATGCTGATTTCATTTGGAACAAGCCTGGCTATTATCATCCCGACCGCTTCAAGCGGAGCGTATAAGCATTCCCAGAAGCTGGACAATATAATCGAACCAGGAATAAAATTGGGAATTTTCGGCATTATAGGAAGCTTCATTGGAGGATTTGTCGCCTCAGCTTTGCCTTCAAGAATTTTGGAAATAATCTTCGGATTATTATTGCTCTTTATTGCAATCAGAAACATTCTTTCAAGGGATACCAAAGAAAAGGAAGCCAAATTCGACTTTAATTTGATAACTATTGCTGTAACAGGTTTGTTTGTAGGATTCTCCTCGGGTTTATTGGGAATCGGCGGAGGAATATTCCTGATAGTTATATTGACTACGATATTGGGATTCTCAATGATTCGGGCTATAGGAACCTCTTCTGTGTTCATTTCCCTTACGGCTATTGGAGGAACAATATCATATATCATATCCGGATGGAGAGTCAATACATTCCCGTACTCTTTGGGTTATGTCAGTATTATTAATTTCCTTTTGATCGCATGTTTTTCAGTGCCGCTGGCGCAGGTCGGTGCTAAATATGCTCATAAACTGCCTGAAAAACGTTTAAAACAAGTGTTTGGTGTGGTTGTTTTGTATATTGCCCTTAAGATGCTTGGTGTTTTGCCTTAATCAATGTAAATTCCAATTCCCGTTGCTGAGACTTGGATATGGTCTCCGCCCATTCCTGTCAGGGCATAATTCATGGATAAATCCACAACTCCATTTCCACCGTTATCCTTAATCCTTTTAGCCAGTCTAATTAGACATTCATCCTTTCCCTGTTTTAAATTAACTAAGGTATTCTTTTCGTATAATTCAGGGTCTCTTACGAAGTTGCGGTCTTTTTCAATGAAGACGTCGCTGTTGAAAACACCTATGACTTCATGCTTCTGGCCACCCATGTCGCTGTTTGTTAAAAAGTAAAAATCCAATTCGTTTATTCTTTCATTGCTTTCTTTTTCATCAAAGTAGAGAGCAACATCCGTTTCCAATTCCTCATTTGAGCCTTCCCAGCTAACGACTTTCTGATTTTTAACTGCTCTTTTAATTTTTCCACCAATTTTTTTTAAGTGTTTATAGAAAAATGAAAGAGTTCCGCCAATAACTACTAAAAGGAGGTAATTGATGAGCGTTGGAAATGCCGCCTGCAAAATGACAACTATTGAACCTGCTGTAATTAAATTCCATCCTAAAGTCGGATTTTTCAAAATGAAGCTGTAATATGTCGTATCGATGAAAAGAATGAAAGCGCTTATGGCTCCTATGTTTTCGCCGATAGTTCTATTTGCTATTACTGTTTCCACATATCCTGCAGCCAACGGAGCGAATATCAGGCCTAAATTCCATCCGAAAATGGCTATGTTGAAATACAGGAAAATTGCATATACTATAAGCCCTGCTGCAGTGCCTATGGCAACGGCAAGGATGCCGTATAATATTTCTCTTTTATTAATTTCTTTATCTCTGATTTTCATTTTTTATTCATATTTGACGGCCGTTCCATAAGCGGTTACAAGGATAGTATTTCCCATGGTGCCGCCAAGGTTATCGTAGGAAATCCTAAGTCCGATTATTCCATTTGCGTCTAAACTTTCAGCTTTTTCAATCATGCTGTTCAGGCTTATGTCACGCGCCTTTTTAATTTCTATTTCATACTGTGAAGTTCTGCCTCCTACAACGTCACGGACACCTGAAAAGAGATCCTTGTAGATATTTGAGCCGATAAGTGATTCTCCGGTTACAAGGCCCTTATATTCTACTATTGTTTTATCTTGAAGAGTGTTAGCCGAAGTCAATATCATTTTTATCACAAGTCTATTTTACAAATGTCATAACTGCCCAGATTACTAAAAAGATTATTATGACAACATATAAAATGAGTCTGCTTCTTTTCTGTTGGTTTAATCTTGCATCCCATACTTTCTGACAATCCGGTGAGCATACAAGCTCATTTAAAGGTATGGGGGTTCCGCATATCGGACAATGTTTATGTGGGTCTACTGCCATATTTATCACCATTTCATTTTATTTTAAAGAAATCTTTGGTATTTGCAGTCACCTGCAGCGCAAGCTCTTCTGCGTCAATACCCATGCAAATTGCAATTGTATTTAATATATGAGGCAAATATTTAGGTTCATTTCTATTCTTTTTAGGTTTTTTATCAAAGTTTTTAGGTATCAGGAATGGAGCGTCGGTTTCTATCATAAGTTTTTCTGGAGGAATCACGCTGACAGCTTCCTGCAGGTCCCTTCCTCTTTTCATGTCGCAAATCCATCCGGTAACTCCGATATAACAGCCTAAATCAACATAATTTTGGGCTTCCTCTTTTGTCCCGGTAAAGCAGTGGACAACTGACCTGTGGGCAACGTCATATTTGCTTAATATTTTGTATAAATCTTCATGAGCTTCCCTTTCATGTAAAAAGAGGGGCATGTCAATCTTTTCTGCAAGTTCCACCTGTGCTTCAAACCATTTTCTCTGCATATCCTGCGGGGAAAAGTTTCTGTTGTAGTCAAGGCCGCATTCGCCGATAGCTACAACGCAGTCGTCCTTGGCTATTTTTTCAAGTTCGAAAATGGTATGTCCGTTGCAGGTTTTGGCATCATGGGGATGAACTCCTGAGGTTGAAAATAGCGTGTCAGGATACTTTGATGCGTATTCACGGGCCATGTGGCTTGAATGAACGTTCGTACCTGTAATGATGAATTTATTGACGCCTGCTTTCTTTGCCTCTTCGATTATTTCAACCCTGTCCTTTCTGAATGAGGAATGCATCAGATTCAAACCGATATCGATAAGATTATCCACCTAATCACCTTATTATTCATTGATAACTCTGGTTCCTATATCTTCGCCGTTAACGGCTTTTATAAGATTTTCAGGCTCAAAACCGTTTGCTATTACAGTTTCCAAATCTGATCTTTTAATCATTTGAACTGCAGTAGTATCGAAGAATTCATAGGTTCCCGCTTTCATGTCCTTGCCGTTTAAAAAGTCAAGAAGGTCGGTAGCGGTAATTTCTTTAACAAGCTCTGCATCATCGTATTTGTTAGGGTCTTTGGTATACATTCCGTCAACTGAAGTTAAATTAATGAGCTTGTCTGCATGAACGTATTCTGCCAGTATTGCAGATACTGCATCAGTACTGTGTGCAGGTTCTGTTCCACCCATAACGATTATTTTTCCACTTGATGAAAATTCCAAAGCTTCCTGGAAGTTGTGTGGAACTCTCTGGTAGGCTGCGTCTCCAAGTGCTGATAACATCAGTTTGGCGTTGATTCTTGTAACTTCAATTCCAATATCATCGCATTGAGCTTCGCCGGCTCCCAGGTCACGTACAACGCCAATATATTCTCTGGCTGGTTTTCCTCCGCCAACTACAACAAATATTTCATGTTCTTTGGTTAAATCCTTTAAAATTTTACTGTATTGTTTGAATCTTGTACTATCGTAGTCTTTCAATAGAATTGATCCGCCAATTGCAACAACAATTTTCATATATTCACCTTATATATTAAGTATCAATTCTATAATATTTAAATTTTAAAAAAAGTCGCTAAAAAAAGAAAAAGTTTTGAGGAAAATTTTATTCCTCATTGTATAATGTTTTGTGAGTTAAACCGGCAATGATTGCACCGACAACAGGGGCTACAATGAATACCCAAACCTGTTGGAGAGCAACTCCTCCCATGAATAATGCAGGAGCTAAACTACGTGCTGGGTTAACGGAGGTTCCGGTCAATGGGATTCCCATAATGTGCACGAATGCAAGGGTTAAACCGATAACGATTCCGGCTATTGCGCTGGTTTTTTCGCTTCTGGTAACTCCGAGAACCGTAAATACAAATACGAATGTTAAAATGATTTCGGTTATCAATGCGCCGTACAGGTTAATTCCAACGCTTGAAGCTGCGCCAAATCCGTTTTGACCCAATCCTGTTGCCATGTATCCTCCAAGGCTTGGTGCACTGTTAATCAATATTGCAAGAAGTGCAGTACCTATTATCGCTCCGATACATTGGAAAATAATGTACATAACCAGGTCTTTCAATTCCATTCTTCCGTCTATCCACATTCCGATTGATACTGCCGGATTGATGTGGCACCCTGAGATGTCTCCAATAACGTAAGCCATTGCGACAATGGACAAACCGAATGCCATCGCAATTCCCAAGTTACCGAGCGCAGCTCCGGCAATCGCCGCACTTCCACATCCGAATAATACTAGAACCATAGTTCCAATTAATTCACATATATATCTTTTCATAAATTCACCTTTTAGTATAATTTGTAAGTAATTGTATATTTACTTTCGCCTTATTCTTCTAAATACAACGCAGGCCAACATTATAACGACTATTGCTAAAACATATGGCAATGCGGTTAAAAGCACTGATTCGTTAACCTTGTCGAAGTGATATTCTCTTGCAAAATCCATATTTGATGTATCGTTGTGATTTTGCGTTATTTTGGCGAAATTGTATACTAAATCGTAATAGCCGATTTTGGCACCGTCGTATTCGATGTAATTCGGTGCCCTTCCGTTCTCATCCATAAATGATTTCACAATACCTCCCATCTTGAAGTAGTCGTAAACGGAATAGCTGTTTTTCGCAAATGTTGAGTATTCTTGCGGATCGGTCGGCTGGCCGTAATCCTTAGGGGCCTCGAGGCCATTGCCGTTCAGATAGGAGCTTGTCATGTACAGTATCTGTGGAGCCGTATATGAAGCGTATGTTCCGTTCATTGTTTTGTCATTGCTTTCGATTAATGAATGGCTTGCCTTGGCCATCTTTTCAGGATACATCTTATGAGTAATCACCAAATCGTTATTGTAGTAATCAGAATCGTTATTACCGACATTTTCAACTATTTTCTTTGCGATGTATTTATTCACATCCTCGTTATATTCTGTCAGGTAGCCCTTGGGTCCTGCTTGCGGGTACTCCTGCAGTGGCTGAATATAGACTATGCCTGCATCATTCAGGAATTTGCCTGGGGAATTTATTCCCGCAAATATTTTTGAGGAGTAGTTGTCGTCCCAGGCCCTTCTAATCGTATCGGCATTATTCAAATCGAAGTCTCCGGTGTTTACAAAGATTATCTGCCTGTCGGTATTGACGGCATACTTGGCGAGCAGGAGGAAGTTTCCTGGATCGGCCGCTGCAAGGACCACTTTTATATCTGCACTGCTTTCACCGGCCCTTGTCCCCTCTCCAGGACTTGGCGATTCGCTGTCAACAATCACCTTAATATCGCCGTTGCTCATCCCCTCTATGTAATTTTTAATGGAGTTCAACATGTCAACATCCTCTTTTTGACCTATAATGTTATCTGATGTTAAAAACACGGTCTTTGCTGCTGTTACCTCACTGACACAGGATAAAAGCAATAAAAATATCAGAGCGATTATTATTCCTTTATTTTTCATGAAATCTTTCCCCTCAATAATTACTTTCTAGTTATATTTTTACTCGCTTATTAAAGTTTTCATATAACTGAGTGAAATTCTAAAGGAGAAGTAATATTTCATGATAATGTAAAATTATAATCAGTTTAGAGCAAAACTATAAATATACCTTCGTTATTACAAGATTTTAGAGGATTTATAAGATTATCTTTTATTTTGGTACAATATTACGAGGTTTTGATAAAATTGTTGTCAAGAGGTAAAATTGTCCTAAATTGTTGAATTATGATCTTGTATTTATCCTAAACTATGAGGTGTAGGCCGGCTGCATAGACAGTCGGCTTTTAATTCATCGAATTTAGCATAAATTTTAAATTATGATGATTATTTTCAAGATTTAGGTTAAAATAAAAAGGTTAATTGCTTATTAATAGCTTTTTGTTAATTAATGGTGGTTATCAATGTCCTCGACAAGGAGACAAAAAATGTTTAAAAATAAGATAGCTATTAGAAAAAACTTTTTAGTTACCCTTTGCTTCATTCTATTGCTTCTATTTGCAGTGAATGCTGTTCCTGCAATGGAAATGGATGAAAGCAATGGAAATTGTGGCATCGACACAATTGACAACGGTAACTATGGCATTAATGCAATTGATGAAGATAAACTAGGAAATTCTCAACAACAAGACGTACTTTCGGCTGGAAATAGTAAAACGTTATCTGGAGGAACTTTTTCAGATATTCAATCATGTATCCTATATGAGTTGGAATCCGGAGACACGCTTTATCTCAACGGCGAGTTCACGACTGACCGTGCAGAAACTCAAATTTTAGTAAATAAAAAGATAACTTTCACTTCAACATCCAATGGAATACTTAATGGAAAGAATCTGTCAAGCATTTTCGTTGTTGAAGGAACCGGAGCTGGCTCAAGCTTTTCGAATCTGGTATTTAAGAACGGTAATGGACATTACGGTGGAGCGATTTACATTTATGGTGAAAACGTGACCATATCGAACTGTCTGTTTGAAGACAATTATGCCACGGCAGGTGGTGGTGCAATCTACACGGATTATTATTCGGATGATTTCCCGTCTCGCGGACGCAATCTTTTGATTGAAAATTGTAACTTTACGAGAAATCATGCAACAACCGCCGCTGGAGCCATCGGAGCTTACGGGTATAATAACCGGATAATTAATTGTATATTCGAATCGAATTGGGTTTACGACAAATCCGGTGGAAGTACATTTGGAGGTGCTATGCAGGTAGGAAAGAAAAATATTATTGCAGATTCCTTAATTAAGGACTGTAAATTCTTGAACAATAAGGCAATTTCAGCTACAGGCACACAACTGTCTCACGGTGGTGCAAGCTGTCTTAGGGATGGAGTTACTTATGACAACTGTCTGTTTGAAGGCAATTCAGCAGATTTCGGAGGAGCCTTGACTTCTCATTGTTCAGGTTCAATAAATAACTGTACATTCATCAGAAACACTGCAAATGACTACGGCGGTGCAATAACCAATATGGACGTAACTGCAATGCATTTAATGATTAATAACTGTAAGTTTGATTCAAATTCCGCTCCTTACGGCGGTGCAGTAAAACTGGAAGGTACCGAAATTTCAATTTATTATTCAAATTTCACCAACAATTACGCATCAATTGACGGCGGTGCAGCATTTGTTGAAGCAAATTTCCTGAATATTTACGGATCAGACTTCTCGAATAATCGTGCTGAACACAATGGTGGTGCAATCTATTCAAACGGAAGCTTTACAAGTGTCCTTAAATCAAAATTCATCTCAAACGTTGCTATTGCAAATCCAAAAGTCAATGATGACGGATTGGGAGGAGCTATTTATATCAACGGTTCCTGGGATACTGTGCAAGGCAACCTGTTCAAGTATAATGTAGCAAGAAACGGAAGTGCAGTTTACTACAGTAAAACGAGCACTTATCTGAATATCAAGAACAATACGATGGTTGAAAATCAGGCTTGGGTATATGCTCTGCCTGTTTATGCAAAAGACATTTATTATGGTGAAAGCGAAGAATTCGGTGCTGTAATCATTGGTGGAAACAATATAGGGGATTATGGAAATCTAATTGTTTCAAACGCAATCTATAATGCTGCTCCGAATACTAATATATTTGTAAATGACGAGGTTCCTCATTTGGGAGCAACGAATGACGGTAAAATCTATCAGGATTCTCGCGAATACAATATTGAAGTATTCCTGACGGTAGTTCATGAGGACGGTACCGTAGTTTATTCAGGATCCTTACGCTCAAGCTATTTGGGTGAAGTAAATGATGTATTAAACGATTTAAAACCTGGAAAATACATAGTAACCGCAAACCACTTTGAAGATACATATTACAAGGCAATCAGGAATCAGACGACTTTCACGGTATTGCCTAAAGTGGACTTGTCAATTACAAAAACAATCGACAAATCCAATGTCAATTACAACGATATGGTCGTTTGGACATTGAACGTTAAAAATAACGGGCCTAACGACGCAAGCGGCGTTAATGTTACGGATGTTTTGCCTGACGGGCTGGTCTTAAAGTATTCAACTCCATCTGTCGGAAGTTATTCCGGTGGGGTTTGGACTATCGGTGATTTGGCAAGTGGCGCATCAGCAAGCCTTCAGATTACGACTCAGGTAACGAAAACCGGTGAAATAACAAACACTGCAAACGTCGTTTCAACCGAAAAGGATACTGACATGACAAACAATCAGGATTCACACAAGATTACGGTTCCGAACGCTGCGGACCTGGCCATTTCAAAAAACGTTAACAATACCAATCCGGATTACGGATCTCAAGTCAAATGGACCTTGACAGTTACTAATAACGGTCCTGACGACGCATCAGGCGTTGTTGTAAGTGATGTCCTTCCTTCAGGATTGGTTGTTCAAAGTACCCCAGGCGATTATAGCAATGGCGAGTGGACTGTTGGAACTTTAGGCGTTGGCCAGTCAAAAACACTTGAAATCGTAACTTTGGTTAATACTGTCGGCACTGTTGTAAATACTGCCAGCGTTAAAGGTAACGAGCATGATTATAATATGGCAAATAACAATGCGTCAAAAAGCATTTCTGGTGAAAATTCAGTTGATCTGACAATATCTAAAACGGTTAATAACGCCAATCCTGATTATGATGATACTATAACCTGGACGTTAACTGTCAGGAACAACGGTCCTAGCGACGCTACCGGCGTTAATGTTAACGATGCATTGCCTGACGGCTTAGCTTATCAGTCTTGCACTCCATCTGTCGGCAGTTACGCCAATGGGGTTTGGACTGTTGGTGGATTGGCTTCCGGTCAAACGGCAACGTTAAATATTGTTACAAAAGTCAGTAAAACCGGTACCATTAAAAATGCCGCTGTCGTTTCAGGAAATGAACCGGATATTGATGAAAGCAATAACCGTGCTGACGCTACAATCAATGTGAGAAATGCAGCCGATTTGGAAATCTCCAAAAGCGTAAACAATACGAATCCTAATTATGGTGAGAACATTAAATGGGTATTGGCGGTTAGAAATAACGGGCCGGATGCTGCAACCGGAGTTGTAGTAAATGATGTCATTCCTTCCGGCTTGATAGTAAAAAGCACTACTGGAGATTACAGCAATGGAAAATGGACAATCGGAAGTTTAGGCGTTGACCAATCAGTCAGTCTGGAAATAATTACCTTGGTTAATACTGTCGGCACTGTTGTAAACACTGCTAATGTTCATGGCAATGAACATGATTATAATATGGCAAACAACAACGCTTCAAAAGGCGTTTCATGTGAAAAATCCGTTGATCTCGTCGTATCCAAGACAGTAAATAATGCAAATCCTGATTACGGAGATTCCGTTACCTGGACATTAACTGTCAGGAACAACGGCCCTAGCGATGCTACCGGCGTTAATGTCAATGACGTTCTGCCTTCAGGTCTGATTTACAAGTCTTCCACTCCATCTATCGGCAGTTACGCCAATGGAATTTGGAATATTGGAGGTTTGGCCAGTGGACAAACGGTAACTTTAAATGTCGTTACGAAAGTCGATAAAACCGGCACTATCAGGAATGTCGCTGTCGTTTCAGCAGTTGAACATGATATTGATGAAAGCAATAACCGGGACGAAGCAGCAATAAATGTTCGTGATGCGGCTGATTTGGAAGTAACTAAGGACGTTAACAATGCCAATCCTAATCTTGGAGATGAAATAAAATGGACTGTAACCGTTAAAAATAACGGTCCGGACATGGCAAATGACATTGTTTTAACTGACATTTTGCCTGAAGGCCTGGTTTTAAAATCAACAACCGGAAACTATATGAACGGTAAATGGACTATCGCATCATTAACCGTAGGTGAATCAAGAATCTTTGAAATCACTACGTTGGTTAATAAGACAGGTTCCATTACCAATAAGGCTTCCGCATATGGTAGGGAACACGATCCTAATCCAGAAAATAATGATGCATCCAAGACCATTAATGTGGCTAAAGCCAGTGACCTATCCATAATTAAAACAGCCAATAATACTGCTCCTAATTATGGAACTATTGTAAAATGGACAATAACGGTTAAAAATAATGGTCCTAATGATGCCAGCGGCGTTAACGTTAATGACATTCTGCCTGATGGTTTAGTTTACCAGTCCTATTCAGCTTCCGTTGGCACTTATTCCAATGGAGTGTGGGCTATCGGTTACTTAACCAATGGAGACTCAGTAACTTTAAATATCATTTCAAAAGTTGCTAAAACAGGCACAATCAAAAATACTGCAAGCGTTAAAGGTGATGAATATGATATTGATGAAAGCAATAACATGGATGATGCTTCAATCACTGTTGCTGATGCAGCTGATTTGGAAATCTCCAAAAGCGTAAATAACACTAATCCTAATTATGGGGATTATATCAGGTGGATATTGACGGTTAAAAATAACGGGCCGGATGCTGCAACCGGAGTTGTGGTAAATGATGTCATTCCTTCCGGCTTGATAGTAAAAAGCACAACTGGTGATTACAGTAACGGTATGTGGACAATAGGAACTTTAAATGCTGGCCAGTCAGTTAATTTGGAAATCGTTACATTGGTTAATACGACTGATGATGTAATTAACACTGCTGGTGTCAAGGGTAATGAATATGATTACAATATGGCAAATAATAATGTATCAAAAGCCATTAATATTGAAAATGCTGTGGATTTAGCTATTTCAAAGGTCGTTAACGTATCTGCTCCTAATTATGGTGATTCTGTAGTCTGGACATTAACTGTTGTTAATAAGGGTCCAGACGCTGCAACTGGCGTTAATGTCAGTGATGTTTTGCCTGAAGGCTTGATTTATCAGTTCTCAACTCCATCCGTTGGCAGTTATGCTAACGGGGTTTGGACTATCAGTAATTTGGCAAGCGGTCAGACAGCAACCTTGAATATCATTTCAAAAGTTGCCAAAACAGGCACTATCAAAAATGTTGCAAGCGTAAGCTCAAACGAATACGACATCGACAAATCAAATAACAGGGACGATGCTTCAATCACCGTTCCGAATGCGGCCGATTTGGAAGTAATCAAGGACGTTAACAATACAGCTCCTAATTACGGAGATGTCGTAACTTGGACCGTAACGGTTAAGAATAATGGTCCTGACGCTGCAAACGGTATTGTTTTATATGACGTATTGCCTGCCGGTTTGGTTTTAAAATCAACAACCGGAAATTATGTGGACGGTAGTTGGGTAATCGCATCATTAATTGTCGGCGAATCAAGAAGCTTTGAAATCACAACATTAGTTAATAAGACCGGAACTATAACAAATCAGATTTCAGCACACGGACGAGAATACGATCCTAGTCCGGCAAATAACAACGCTTCTAAAGTTATTGATGTAGCAAAAGCAGCCGATTTATCAATTAACAAGGCAGTTAACGAGTCTGCTCCTAATTATGGGGATGTGATAATGTGGACATTAACTGTTGTTAATAAGGGTCCTGACGCTGCAACCGGCGTTAATGTCAATGATGTTTTGCCTGAAGACTTGATTTACCAGTCATACACATCATCCGTTGGCAGTTATGCTAATGGTATCTGGAATATCCGTGATTTGGCAAGCGGCCAGAGAGCAACATTAAATATCATTTCTAAAGTTGCCAAAACTGGCACTATCGAAAATGTTGCTTCTGTTTCCGGCAATGAATATGACATTGATGAATCAAACAATAGGGATGATGAATCAGTTAATGTTGCAAAAGCTACAGACCTGTCAGTTTCAAAGGATGTAGACAATACCGCTCCAAATTATGGAGATGTGGTGAGATGGACGATAACAGTTAAGAATAACGGTCCTGACGCTGCAACCGGCGTTAATGTCAGCGATATTTTGCCTGAAGGATTAGTTTATCAGTCATCCGTTCCGTCTGTAGGAAGCTATTCCAACGGAGTTTGGAATGTCGGCAATTTAGATAGTGGAAAATCCGCCAGATTAATTATTGTTTCAAAAGTAAATAAAACCGGCAGCTTTAAAAATGTTGCAAGTGTGTTTGGTAATGAATACGATGTTGATAAGTCAAATAATGTGGATGACGCCACTATCAATGCCGCAAAGGCAAGTGACTTATCCATAACTAAAACGGTTAACGATACCACTCCTCATTTCGCCAATCTGATTTCATGGACATTAACGATTGTTAATAATGGTCCTGATGCTGCAACTGGCGTTAATGTCAGTGATGTTTTGCCACAAGGCTTAATTTATCGCTCATCCAGTGCTTCTATTGGCAGTTATGCTAATGGTCTCTGGAATATCGGTGATTTGGCAAGCGGCGAAACAGCAACATTAAATATCGTTACAAAAGTCAATAAAACCGGCAATATTAAAAATATCGCCGGCGTTAAGGGAAATGAAGTGGATATCGATGAATCAAACAATAGGGACGATGCTTCAATCACCGTTCCGAATGCGGCTGATCTGGAAGTAACTAAGGACGTTAACAAGACTAATCCTAATTTCGGTGATGTCATTAAATGGACAGTAACGGTTAAGAATAACGGTCCGGACATGGCAAATGACATTGTTTTAAATGATTTATTGCCTGCCGGCTTGGTTTTAAAATCAACAAATGGAAACTATATGAACGGCAAATGGACTATCTCATCATTAACTTCAGGTGAATCAAGAAGCTTTGAAATCACCACATTGGTTAATAAGACAGGTTCAATTACCAATTCCGTTTCAGTCTACGGACGTGAATACGACCATAATCCTTCAAACAACAACGCTTCCAAAACGGTTAATGTAGCAAAAGCAGCCGATTTGTCAATTAACAAGGACGTTAACAATACTGCTCCTAATTATCTTGACGAAATCTGGTGGACATTAACTGTTGTTAATAACGGTCCTGATACCGCAACGGAAGTTACTGTAAGTGACGTATTGCCTTCCGGTTTGGTTATTAAATCAGTTTCAGGTGATTATTCAAACGGCAAATGGTACATTGGCAGTTTAGCAAGCGGCAAATCCGCAACCTTAAAAATAATTACTTTGGTGAATAAAACTGGTTCATTAATTAACACAGCTAATGTTACTGGAAATGAATTCGATCGTGATTTAAGCAACAATAACGCTTCTAAAGCCATTAATGTTCCTGATACGGTTGATTTATCAGTCATTAAGCTTGTCAACAATACTGCTCCAAATTACATGGATCTAATTAAGTGGACATTAATTGTCAGCAATAACGGTCCGGATAAGGCAAATAATGTTGTTTTAAGCGATGTATTGCCTTCAGGTTTGATTGTCAAGTCAGTCTCTGGCGATTATGCCGATGGCAAATTTGTTATCAAATCATTGAATGCAGGCGAATCCAAGTCATTTGAAATCATTACTTCAGTTAATAAAACCGGTTCATTAATTAACGTAGCTAATGTAACAAGTGATGAAGTGGATTGCGATTTAAGCAACAATAATGCTTCTAAAGCCATTGATGTTCCAAAGGCAGCTGATTTATCAATTGATAAGGCAGTTAACGTAACGGCAACTAATTACGGCGATTATGTGCTCTGGACATTAACTCTTGTTAATAATGGTCCTGACGCTGCAACCGGCGTTAATGTCAGTGATGTGTTGCCAAAAGGCCTTATTTATATATCTTCCAATGCTTCTGTTGGCAGTTACGCTGATGGGGTCTGGAATATCGGCACTTTAGCAAGCGTTCACACAGAAACTCTGACTATTATTTCCAAAGTAAATAAAACAGGCACTATAAGGAATGTTGCAGTCGTTAACGCAAACGAATTCGACATTAATGAGATAAACAATGTGGATGACGCTTCAATTACCGTTCCAAAGGCAGCTGATCTGGAAGTGACTAAGACGGTTAACAATACCAGTCCTAATTATGGTGAAATCGTAAAATGGACTGTAACTGTTATTAATAATGGTCCGGACGTTGCAAACGGCATTGTATTAAATGAGATGTTGCCTGCAGGTCTGGTTTTAAAATCAACAACCGGAAATTATATTGACGGCAGCTGGATAATCTCATCATTGATTGTAGGTGAATCAAGAACATTTGAAATCACTACATTAGTCAATAAGACAGGTTCAATTGCCAATAAGGTATCAACTATGGCAAGGGAATTTGATCCGGACTATGCAAACAACAATGCATCTGAAACTATTAATGTTCCTGATGCGGCTGATTTGTCAATTAATAAGGCCGTTAACAATAATGTTCCTAATTATTTAGATTGTGTGGAGTGGACATTAACTGTTGTTAATAACGGTCCGGATATGGCTAATGACGTTAATGTAAGTGATGCATTGCCTGAATCATTGGTTTATGTGTCCCATAATGCGTCTGTTGGTAGTTATTCAAACGGCATTTGGTCTGTTGGCGGTCTGGCAAGCGGTAAATCTGAAACATTAAAGATAATTACTTTAGTTAATAAGACTGGTTTATTAATTAATGCAGCTAACGTTACTGCTAATGAATTCGATTATGATTTAGCTAACAATAACGCTTCTGAAGCCATTAATGTTCCAAAATCAGCTGATTTATCAGTTATTAAGAGTGTTAACAATACTAACCCTAATTACTTAGAATTTGTTGAGTGGACTTTAACCGTTTGGAATAACGGTCCTGACATGGCTAATGACGTTAATGTGAGTGATGTATTGCCTGAATCATTGGTTTATGTATCTCATAATGCGTCTGTCGGCAGTTATTCTGATGGTGTCTGGAGCATTGGCAGTTTGGCTAGTGGTAAATCAGTAACTTTAAGAATCATTACTTTAGTTAATGCTACAGGTTCATTAACTAATATGGCTAATGTTACAGCTAAAGAATATGATTATGACTCAAGCAACAATAATGCATCCGAAGACATTAATGTTCCAAATGCTGCTGATTTATCTGTAATTAAGGCCGTTAACGTGACGGCTCCTAATTTCGGCGACGTCATCAAATGGACATTAATTGTTGCGAACATTGGTCCTGACATTGCTCATAATATTACTTTAAGTGATGTATTGCCTTCAGGTCTGGTTATCAAATCTGTTACAGGCAATTATTCCGACGGTAAATGGGTTATCGGTTCCCTGGATGCAGGCGAGTTAAAATCATTCGAAATCATTACTTTGGTGAACACAACCGGCTCATTAATTAACGTGGCTAACGTCACTGGTGATGAATTTGATTATGATCCGACTAACAATAATGCGTCCAAGACAATTGACGTGCCAAAAGCGGCCGATTTATCAGTTATCAAGGCAGTTAACAATATCTCTCCTAATTACTTGGATGAAATAGAGTGGACATTAACTGTTATGAATAACGGTCCGGATAATGCAACTGACGTTAATGTGAGTGATATCCTGCCGGATGCACTGGCTTACATATCCCATAACGCATCTCTTGGCAGTTATTCAGATGGAATTTGGTCTATTTGCACTTTAGCCAGCGGCGAATCAGCCAGTTTAAGAATAATAACAAAAGTAATTGAAACAGGCCTAATCAACAACGTGGCTAACGTAAGCGGAAATGAGTATGACATCAACAAAACAAACAATGTCGTCAATCAAAGCGTTGATGTTGCTCTGGCATGTGATTTGGAGATAATCAAGGTTGTAAACAACTCCAATCCTCATTATCACGACTCCGTATTGTGGACATTAATCGTTAACAATCATGGTCCTGATGCTGCCCATAATGTGGTCGTTAATGACTTATTGCCTGAAGGCCTGATAATTGAGAGTGAAGATGGAAATTACAGTAATGGAAACTGGGTTATTGGAACCTTGAATCCTTATTCATCAAAGCTGCTGGAAATTATAACTTATATTAATGCAACCGGTGTATTAATTAACGATGCTAATGTTTCAGGCGATGAATACGATTACAACAAGTCCAATAACAACGCTTCCGAATCCGTTGATGTTCCTGCATCTGCAGATTTGGAAATCATAAAACTCGTAAACGATTCAAATCCTAAATACGGTGAAATTATCACTTGGATTTTGGTTGTTAAAAACAAAGGCCCTGATGAGGCTACGGATGTCAACGTAAGCGAAGTGTTAGGCGAAGAATTCGAGTTAATCAGTTCAACTGCAACTAAAGGACATTACATTAACGGAACATGGGTTATCGGTAATCTGGATAATGGTGAAGAAGTTACATTGGAAATTGTTACTAAAATCATTAAAACGGGCAATTTCACGAATGTAGCGATCGTTACTGGAAATCAGCACGATTACAATAAATCCAACAATGACGCCAATAAGTCAATTATCGTTGATCCTGCAGTTGATTTGGAAATTAACAAGAAGGTAAATGCTACAGCACCGAATTACAATGATTTAGTCAAATGGACGGTAACAATCAGGAACAATGGTCCAGACAAGGCAAACGGAATAGAAATAACTGATGTCATTCCAAATAACCTTAAATTAATAAGTTATGATGCTAGCAAAGGTTATTATGAGGATGGAATATGGAAATTCTGCTGTCTTGAAGCCAATGAGGTAGCCACTTTGGAAATTGTTACGAGAGTAGTGGGCATCGGCAAAATTGAAAACGTCGCAAGTGCAAATGCAACAGAATATGATTACAATCCGGATAATAATCATGACAATGCTATAATAAACGTTGCAAAAGCATGCGATTTGGAAATAATCAAATCAGTTAACGATACGGACATTAATTACCACGATCTTGTGGAATGGGCATTAATCGTTAAAAACAACGGTCCAAGTGACGCAACAGGTGTCGTTGTTAATGATTTGTTGCCTGAAGGACTGACATATGTCTCATCCAAAGGCGATGGAAGCTATTCTGCTGGAGGATTGTGGAATGTTGGAAGTCTTGCTTCTGGTCAAAGCAAGGAGTTAAAAATCATATCCCGTGCAGATAAAACCGGTGAATTCAATAATGTTGCAGTCGTTAAGGGAGACCAGTACGATTACAAGCCTTCAAACAATAAGGCTGAAAAATCAGTTAACGTAGCTCCTGCAAGCGATTTATCCATTATAAAGACTTCCCCAAAGACAAACTATAATGTCGGTGATTTGATTACATTTTCAATTGTGGTCATAAATAACGGTCCGGACACTGCCAGAAACATCCTTGTAAGTGAAATCATGGACGATTCCCTCGATTTCGAATCTTATTCACTTACTGCAGGAGAATATGATGTTGAAAACAACATATGGCATATTGATTACCTGAAAAACGGTGAAAAGGCAATTCTCAATATCACCGCACGTGCCGCAAAAGAAGGTTCAATTGCCAACAGGGTTTCAGTAACTTCAGACACTTTCGATTATGACTCAGGAAACAATTTCGCAGAAGTCATTTTAAATGTTACTGATAGTGTTGTCAATCCATCTGTTCCGGATGAAAGCAGTACTGAGCCGTCAGATACCAAATCCGATGCTTGCGTGAAAGTGGAAATGAAAAAGACAGGAATTCCATTAGGATTGCTGATTGTCATTTCATTGATTTCCATTGCATTTTCAAATTTAAATATTTTAAAGAAAAGGTAGTTTAAAGTAGCTTTTAAGCTACTCTTTCTTATTTTTTTCAAACGATTTTTTCAAATTTTTAAAGTATCAAAATTATTGATTTTATGATTGATTATTCATGTACTTGTCTTTGTAACTATATGAATTTTTATTCGCAAATGTAAAATAATGCATAGTTTTAAATACAACTTCAATCAAATATAATAATTGATATTGGTGTAATGAGAAGTTTTTTGTAAACTCGTTAATTTTTGCACAATATGTTTTTTAAAAAATGAAGTGATTTATTATGTCAGAAGAAGAAATTATAGAACAAACCGAAGAATACACTGATGAAGAAGAAGAAAAATTACCTTTCGCTAAAGCTGAAGTTGTCCGTTTAATGAAGGAAAACCTCGACGACGACAAAATGATCAGGGAAAGGGTAAAGGTTGAAATGAACAAGTTCTTAGGTGAAGTATTGAAAAACGTATGTAAGCAGTTAAACGAATATCCTTACACTACAATCGAATACGAAATGCTTAAGGAATCAACTTACCCATACACAAACATCGAAAGAATTAACCAGGAAAAAGAAAGAATTCTTTTGCATTTGGAAGCTATCAAAGCTGACTGTAACGCTTTAGCTATGGATGTACAAAAAACATTAAAATTAAAAGACGTCATGGAAGAAGACACATTTGCTGACTTCTCAGCCGATGACGAAGAGGAAGAAGAATAAATTTCTTCCATTTACTTATTTTTTTTAGGATCTGTCCTCTATATGGGAAAATCCGGTTTTCAAATCTTTCAGTTCCTCTGAGGGAATTTCAGATATTATTACATCATCACTTACGATATTGCTCTGGCCGAAAGGATCATCAATTATTAATGTGGCCGTTCCGTTGCCCTTAATTAACTCCTGAATTTCAGCTAATGTGGCTTTGGCGTTCTTTTGTGATTGCGCATCTTCAAACATTTTCAGAGCAGTTTTTACGGCACCTTCAAATCTGGTTAGAATCCCCTCGACGTTGGTTACGTAGCCTTCTGACTTTGGGCCAGGTTCGACTTTAACTCCGATTTCGGGAATGCTAACCGTAGCGGACTGTGAACGCACTACTCTTGTGGACAATGTATCCTTACAGATTTCCAGTGTGTATCTGGCCGGATCGTTTTGTTCAAGTGAAATGATGTCGCTGTGCTTAAAGCCGCAGTTTTCACACAGGATTGTGGTTTCCAAAACATTACCGAAGTGTGGAATTTCAATTTCCTTCATTATTGATTTTGCAATGCCTTCAATGCCGCATGCGGGGCATTTGATAATGCTTTCATTAATATTGGTGGTTTCCTCTTCACTCATTGTAAACAAATCCTTTCTCTTTTAACTCTTTTTCAATCTTTTCAATGGTTTCGCTGTTTGCAGCGCATATTAACAGTTCCCTGTATTTTGAGAGGCTGTAAAGATTATTCAAATCCTCTTTCACGCTTTCATTTTTCTCGATGTTTTCAATAAACCTGTTGGCGGAATCTGAATCGGAAACGTTAACGTCCCTGATGAGAGGATCCTTGAATCCCTTCAGACTGTACGTAATCCTTTCAATCTTTCCGTTGTTGTCGTTTATGATTATGTCAACGACATCCTTCAGTTCCTCAACGCTGTTGGTTAATTTAATGGTTGTGCATGACTTGTTGATAATCGTCAGTATCTGTTCAAGGCTCTTTTCAATGGTTTCGGTTTTGATTATTGCAACGTTGTTCTTTTCAGCCTGATGCAAAAGGTGATTGTGGATTATCCTGTTTTCGGTAAAGAAATCAAGCTGTTTTCCGCCTCTGTGAATTTGTATAGCTCTTTTTACGAAGCGTTCCTTGTGTGATTCCTCGTCTGAGCTTAGAACAAAGAAGTATATTTCGGCAAAATCCTTGAACTGTTCAACGTCTATCAGTCCGGGAACCAGATGAACTCCTTCGATGATTATGTCGTCAAAATCAGTAATGGCCCTTTGAATTATCTTTTCAAGACCTGGGATCACATAGGAGGCGTGCTCGTCAAATCCTGCTGAAACCAGTTCCTCATAGCTTGAGTAATTGGCCTTGTTTCTCAGGTTTTTGTAGGCATCATAAGATGAACTGTGCAATGCCGGCGCATATTCTTTTCCAATTATGCCCCGCACTACCGCTCTAATGAAGTCACTTTCTATTAAATGCTTTATATTCAATTGTTTAGCTAGTTCAGATGCAATCGTTGATTTTCCAATGCCTGATGCACTTCCAATTAATATAACATAAGGTTTTCTCATCTTTGACACTCCACATCCTCTTTTTTAATAATTTTTGTATTACTTATTAAAAAGATTTTTCTATTTAAAACATATATTTTAATATTAGAAAATATAATAATTATAATTAGTATATAATTTTTTTTGAAAAATTTTTTTTCAAGATTATTTTATGATTATAAATGTGAGTTATAAATTATAAGTTATAGGAGAGATAGTTTTGTATTCAGTAAATTCAGTTAAGGAAATTCAGGATTTAAATCCCTTCATAGTTGTCGGTTGTGGAGGCGGAGGAGAGAAATTCTCCAATCTTGAAGGAGTTGAAGCAGTTGGATTCATTGACGATGACGAAAGAAAGCAGGGAAAACAGTTTTGCGGACATATAATTTCCGATAGTCTGGATAAGTGTTTGGCACAGACTTCTGCAAAGTCCCTGGTGATAATGCTGCCTATCGGTGCTGAGGGAACAGCTTTGAAATATGCTGTTCAGGCCATTGATTCCGGTTTGAATGTCGTTACATCATTCCGCTCCCTGTCTGTTACAGATAACCCTTCTTTGATAAAATTTGCTGAAAACAAGAATGTCGTTATTAAAGAAATCAGTCCAAGACTTGATGTCGTCGAGAAATTTGCAGGCATAGCTCCTGAAAAGTCCTGTGAAATTTTACCTAAGATTTCCTACACTCCAAGGGCTCCTGTTATTTTCGTTGGAGGAACTTCCCAGGAATGCGGTAAAAGAACGACCACCAAGAAATTGGGCATTGCTGCAATGGAACGTGGATTAACTCCTGCAATCATCTCCACTGATGAAATGGGTCTTGAAGAGCCTACTGACTTTAATTTCAGGGCAGGAAGTTTATCTGCAATGGATGTCCCTGCAGCTATCCTGGCAGCCATCAAATATGTTGAAGAGGAAAAAAGCCCGGATATTATCTTTATTGAAGGTCAATCCAGTTTAACCGAGAAAGGAAACCCTCATCCAAGAGGCCTGTCCGCAGCCATTCTAATCGGTGCTGCTCCTGATGCGGTTATTGTTGGACACAGACCAAATCATCCATACAGGGAACCTAGAGGAATAGATGAAGAAATCAAAGCTATTGAATCTCTTGAACCGACCAAAGTCGTTGGTTTATCAATCAATTTAAGAAATGCTGAATTGGATGTTGACGTTGATTACTTCGAATCCCAATTTGATTTGCCTGTTGAAGATGTTTACACTAATGGAGCTTCAAAATTATTAGACGCAATTTTAGATTATTTAGAGGAGTAATTACAATGACTTTTATGGATACGGTTAAAAAAAGTTTGGGATTTGAAATAGACGAACAAGCATCCAGACAACAACCTAGAAGTACTGCTCAAAGGCCTCGTTCTCCTAAAACTGTTAGTCCTAGACAAAATCCTAGTTATGGCGCTAAACCTCGTCCTAGACCGGATTTTGATGATATTGAAACAATTATTCCGGAAACCCCTTTCTATGAAATTGTTTTAATCAGGCCAAAAACTATTGATGACGTTAATTATGTTGTTGATCAGGTAATTGAAGAGAGAAATCCCGTTATTTTGGATTTGTCTTTTCTTGAAAGTGAAAGTCCGGCCAATTTCAAGCTGGCTGGTGAAAAGATTAAACAGATGAGAGCACGTTACGGCGCTCAGGCATTATTGCTTTCACGTACGAGCGAGAAAAACTTAATTATCATTGCTCCTAAGAAAGTAAAGTTAATTAAGAAAGGTTAAACTGTCTTTGGATAATGCATTCGCATTATTCATTATCTAATTTTTTACTAATTTTTAGGCACACCTAAAAAAAATAGAAACATTTATATACTAGTTCAAACTACATTATAACTAGCGATGTAAAGTTTAGGACAACCTAAAAAATCACATTGCTTCAAACATTATTAGTCGAAAATAATACAATCTCCAAAATTAAATTTGTTTGAATTAGTTTTCTCACAATTTTCTAATTCAAAACATCGGAAAATTTTTCTGCCAAAATTTTTCCAAACCACAAGGTGTTTACGTGCGAATAAACACCTTACATCTCTCTTTTTTTAAAAATAATAAAGTTTATATATGATTCTATTCATATTATTTCATAGAGTTTAAGGATTCCCTCTTTTGGAGGAATTAAATTCTATTAAGGGTAATATTTTTCCAATGTCTAATTGTTCCAATGTGCCTTGGCATGTTGTAGATGTTGGATTGACTATTTGTGAATCTTTTGATTCACAATTTTTTAGTCAAGCTATTTTTCTTATGTTTTTATCATTTATTTTTAAAAAGATATGTTTATATATTATTTAAATCAAATTTTTTCATGGAGTTTAAGGATTCCTTCATTTGGATAGAATTAAATTCTATTTTGCAACGATTATTCAATGTCTAATTGTTCCAACATGCCCTGCATGTTGTAGACATTGAATCATTTATTCAAACTAGTTTTTTATTTAATATTATGATTAAATAAAAAATGAGTGTTTTTGATAGCTTTTTTTTAATTCATGTTAAGATAAATATTTACTTTATGAATAAACACCTTACATCTCTCTTTTTTTAAAATTAAAAAGTTTATATGCAATAATATTATAATAATTAAATATGATTATAACAATTCTTGCGGTAATTTTTTTCTTTTTAATTGTTTCTGCATGCTGTTGTGGGGGTGGTGAAACTATTCTCAATAAAGCTGATTCCAGTTCAAAAAGAACTGCATCAACCAATAAGACTTTTCATTACCGGGAATCTGAAAGTAAAGGCAAATCCAATGATGGAGGTTATTGTGGTTTGAGCTGCATACATTATCGTGAAGAATTTTTAGATAGTGGCGGTGCGATAGTTAGCGATTATTGTGATGGAGGTAATGTTGAATATTATTGTGATTTAGGCCATTCTCCATCCCCCGGAAGGTTTTGTAAAGATTATGAATAATGATCTTTTAACAGCACGTTTGAATTGAATATTAATTGAGCCATTATTCAAACGATTCTTTTCAAATGAAATATTCAAGCATTAAAATTTTCAGAACCTGAAGAACTTTCGAGCATTTCCAAAGGCAATTTTATCGATATCCTTCTGATTGAAGCCCTGCTTTTTAAGTTCGCGAATCGTTTTGGGAACGGACAGCGGATCTGATGGCTTGTAGCTGCAGTCACTGTTTAATAGAAATTTATCAAATCCGTATTCATCCAGAATTGAAACGGCATCATATTTATCCATTTTCTGTGGCTGAACCGTCAGGCCTAAGGTATAATCTGTTCCAATCACCTTTTCAACGACATCCGGATTGATGTGGTCAATGACAACATATTCCGGTGAAATGTGCTGGGGCAGTATCTCCAGTATCTCATCAAGGACTTCAGCCTTGTTTTTCCTTGGGGTGTGGATGATGACATTGGTTTTTGTCTCTTCAGCTATATCCAGCTGCCTTTTGAAAATCCCGTATTCGTTATCGCTCAAGTCTTCAAGGCCGATTTCACCAATGGCTATTATATCTTCGTTTTCTATCCATTTGTAGAGATTTTCAAATATCAATTCACCGTCAAGATTTGTATTGGTTGGATGAATGCCTAAGGCCACTTTTAAATCGAGTCCGTATTCGGCTGCCCTTTTCGTGTCATAGTTCAGAATTCTCATCAAATGATTTAAAAGAATCGCATCATCATATTGATTGTACGGGTAATAGGCACATGCTACTGCAACGTCTATGCCAGATAAATACATCTTATCAAAATCTTCACCGTTTCTTGAATCCCCATGTATATGTGTGTCTATCATTTCAATCACTTCTAAAAATTTTTACCTGTTTTTTATTATATTGCTTTTCGTTGAAAAAATTTTCCTGACTTGACACATTTTATTTAAGTCTTTTGCAAGTGCGACTTTATGCTTTGTCGCACTTCCTTAGATTTTATATTCGCAACATTATAGATATTAGGCTAAGCAATACCTGTGGTGAAAATATGATTGAAACATTAAAAACAGTAAAAAACTATGAAACAATCGAAAAAGACGTTAAATTCCTGCCAAAATCTTTAATAAGACTTAGAATACTAAAAATGCTATATGATTATCCAAGGGATATGAAGGAAATGAATCATGAAACAAAATTCCATTACAGTGCAATATCGACTCATATTCATGGCCTTGAATTAAACGGTCAGGTATATAAGGAAAACAATCGGTATTTCCTGTCCAACTCAATGAAGCTTCAGATGGATAATCTGCTGAAAATAAATAACCTGATGAACCTTCTGGAAATCATATCTCCTATCCTGCAGGGCCATAAGGTCATGTCAATTCCTAGGGATTGCGTTGAAAACATCCATTATCTGGACAACATCGAACTGATAGAATCCAGTGGCTTTGATGTTTATAAGGCTTATGAATTCATTGAAAAATCTCTCTTGAAGGCGAAAAGCGTCAATGCGATTTTGCCTTTCTCATACAATGAATTCAACATGCTTTTCAACAGGCTCTCAAAAAGGATAGATATAGATTTGCTGATTCCTGAAGATATCAAGGACATCCTTTTAAGGAATCTGGACACCTCCAAAAGCAATTTGAGAATCGGTTATTTCAATGGCGACGAGGCAGCTCCGTTTCTGTTGATCTGCACTGATGAAAAGGTGATTTTAGGTTTCTTTAAGGATGACGGCACTTACGATCAGAATCGCTTACTGACCTCCGAGGATGATGACTGCATCATCTGGGGCAATGAGCTTTTTAAAAACTTCAAAAAGGAAAATATTAAAATGAGTCATTAAACTCATTTGTAATAATTTTCTAGATATTCAGGTATTTCACTTATCGGAATTCTTTTTTGGGCTTCAGTGTCCCTGTCTCTTACGGTAACCATGTTGTCGTCTTTTGACTCGTAATCAACGGTTACTGCAAGAGGGATACCGATTTCGTCAGCCCTTGCATATCTTCTTCCTATAGTTCCGCTTTCATCATATTCGACGGTGAAACCGGCCAGCCTTAAACTGTCCTTAATTTCGGTAGCTATTTCAGGAAGCCCGTCCTTTTTAACGAGAGGATAAACTCCAACCTGTACCGGCGCGACGCATTTGGCGAACTTGAAATAGTCCTTTTCGTCGGTTTCTTCAAATGAATGCAATAAGACGGAGTAGAGGATACGGTCGATACCGAATGAAGGCTCGATTACGTGAGGAATTATCTTTTCTCCGGTAACGTCGGCTTCCACTTCCTCTATGATGAGAAGGTCCTTATCCACTTCATAGCTGTCATCCAGTTGGACAACGTATTTGCCGTCGCTTTCGATTGCGGAGATGATTTCCTGTGGGTCGGCGTCTTCAATTGCCTGTTTCACTTTAGGTGAATCTCCCTTAAAGACAGGTCCGAATTTTGAGAGGTTTGGCTTAATGACCGTCTTTTTCACTTTTTTAGGTTCATCGTATTCCTTGAACACGTTAAGCTCGTCATTACTGAACTCGGAGTGTGAAGAGAGGTCATAGTCTCCCCTGTCCGCTATTCCGATGATTTCAACCCATCCGTACTTGTCGGTTTTTACTTCAACGTCCCAGCAGTCAAGGGCGTAGTGAGCCATTTCCCCTGCCAGGTGCTGGCGGAACCTTAAAACGTCATTAGGTATTCCGATTTCATTTAGGAACTTACGTGCTAAGTATAATTGATAGATTAACATTTCATTGGCAACGATTCCCTTGTCCAAGGCTTCGCGTGCGGTGATTTCCAATGGCTCCAGGTCATTTTCCTGAACTTCCTGTGAATTGAGCCTCAGGATTTCATTTTCAATCTGTGCGAATTTAGGGGTTGTCTTGTCGGTAGGGTCCAGAAAGATTTCGGCTTCGGCTTGAGTGAATTCCCTGAGCCTGATTACGCCCTGCCTTGGGGAAATCTCGTTTCTGTAGGCTTTTCCCAATTGGACAACTCCGAAAGGAAGTTTTCCTCTGAAGAATCTTTCAAGACGTTTGAAAAGGATGAATATTCCCTGTGCCGTTTCAGGCCTCATGTATCCTACCTTGTTTCCCTTGGCACCGATTTGGGTTTTAAACATCAGATTGTAGTCCCAAATGTTTGCAAGGTCTCCTCCACATTCAGGACACTTGATGTTGTTTTCTAAAACGATTTTATCCATTTCGCTGTTTTCAAGGCTTTCCACGTCAACGCCTATTGCCTCTTCGATGATATGATCTGCCCTGAAGACTTCTCCGCAGCTTTCACATTTTGTCATCGGATCGGTGAAGTTGTCGACGTGTCCTGATGCCTTAAGGACTTCCTTCGGCATTACGGTAGGCCCTTCTATTTCATAGAATCCTTCTCCTGAAACGTACTGCTTTCTCCATTTCTGCATGATGTTATTTTTTAAGCTTGCTCCTAATGGGCCATAATCCGTGAATCCGGATACTCCGGAATATATTTCAAATGATGGCCATAAAAATCCTCTTTTCGCACTTATATTTGTCATTTTGTCATGATTCATAAATATTAACTTCCATTCATTTTTTTAATTCGTAATCAAGTTTAACTCTACTGCTTTCAGGACTGGTCTGTCCCATATATTTACTGTTCCTGCTTGGATGGCCGTAAGGCACTTCTGCAGGTGATGTCATTGTTTCAAAAACAATCTGACATACTCTCTGGCCGGGATAAAGGGCAACAGGCATTGCGCCGATATTTGAGATTTCAAGGGTAATGTTTCCTTCAAAGCCCGGGTCGATGAAGCCTGCGGTCACGTGCATGGTAACTCCAAGTCTTCCCATGCTGGAACGGCCTTCAACACGAGCCACAAGGTCATCGGGAATTTTAACGTATTCTGCTGTTGTGGCCAGCGCAAATTCGTTGGGATGAATAATGAATGCTTCTCCTTTGGGAACCGTAATTTCCTCCATGTATGAGGAAATGTCATCTTCATCTTTAGGATCGATATACGCCTTTCTAATTACTTTAAATACCTTAAACTCATCTCCCAATCTCATGTCAACTGAAGATGGCTGTATTTGCTTTTCATCCAGAATAGGGTCAATTTCAATTTTGCCTTCTTCCAAATATTTTATTATGTCTTTATCACTTAAAATAGCCATTTTATCACATAGGTAATTTTATAATTCTTTTATTTCAATTAAATCTTCTAATCTGTTAACTATATTGTCAACCGCCTCTTCAGTGTAGTCAATATTGATTGCACCGAATTTGCATGTATTTGCGCAAAGGCCGCAGCCTCTGCAAGTATCATGATCGATTGTAATTTTATTGTCTTTCAGGCCGATGGCATTGAACATGCAGACTTCATCCAAACATTTCTTACACATTCTGCAGTTCTCTTCGCTGAGACTGACAGTGACTCCGTCAAGTCTTTCCAGTTTATCGGTAATGTCATCATCCAAATTGGGATATACCTTCCACAGACAGCAGCATGGACAGCAATGACATATTGTCAACAGGCCTTTTCCCGGACGCACATTCATCCAGACGGTATCGATTTTGTTCCTGCCTATAATGTGGCTTAAACCTGCTTCATCTGCCCTGTCAACCTGCTCCAGGGCTTCTTCAACGCTTGCCTTTTTTCCAATATGTTCAGGTATTCTTTTTGATGTCGGACCGAGGAAAATACATCCTATGTCTTGAGGATAATCCTGGCAGTTATTTGAGGTTCTGCAAAGGCAGGAATTCATTATAACAATATCATCGCAGCGTTTAATGACTTCCTTAATGATTTCTGTAGGTAAAAATTCAGACCCTTCAGATTCTATTTTCTTATTGACGCTAATCGTATTGGGTATAACGATTATCTCGTCATCTTCAAAGAGGAACTTTTCCACTGCCTTCTTGTATAATTCGGATTTTTTTGTAAACTCTGCAATCCTGAATCTCCAATTGAATATGTACTTAAGGGTAAAACGGCTTAAGTCCACAAATCTCGGTCTTCTCATTGTTCACCTATCTTATTTTTCAATCTTCTTAAAATACCTTTAAAAGTATGAGCTTCCCTGCCTGTAATGAAAGCCCTATTAATTATATTTCTAAAGGTCTTTAAACCATTTTTCTTTTTATGCTCCGGAATGTCCAGGCTGTTTATCAGATCGGTCATGTCCTTTACAAGATATTCCTTTTCCAAATGAGAACTCTCTTCAAGTCCTTCAACCGGAAATTCATGCTTGTTTTTAAACAGCTCATAGAATATTATTGCTGCCGCATGGGAAATGTTGAGAATCGGATAGGTGGGATCAGTTGGAATGGACACGCAGATATCGCAGTCTTCAATTTCCTTATTTGAAAGGCCGTCCCCTTCTCTTCCAAACAGTATTGCGATTTTATTGTTGACGTTAATGCTTTTAGCTAAATCTTCCGGTTTTAATGGAATTCTTGATAGGTTGTAGCTGCCTCCGGCAATTCCGGTTGATGCGATTTTAAAGTCAATCCTTTTTGACTGATAAAAATCATTTAAATTAGGATAAACCAAGGCGTTTTCCACAATGTATTTTCCATGCGTTGCCTGATAATATGCTTCAGGCGTAAGGGTTGGGGGATTGATCAATACCAGATTTCTCAATCCGAAGTTTGCCATTGTTCTTGCGAGAAACCCTATATTTCCAGGAGTTTCACACTCCACAAAGACAATATAAATGTTATTTTTGAACAAGTCCAGTTCCTCTTCGGAATCGCTTTTGGTTTGCTGAAGCTCTTTTATTGCTAAAGATTGGCCTCTGGACTTTGCCTTTTTTGTTGAAGTTGATTTTTTCTCGGTTTTTTCTTCTTTTTCAGGTTGGGCGATAGGGGTGGCTTCAACTACCTTTTCCTCACTTACCGCAGCATCTCCCATTCAAAATCAACTCCTTTAAATATTATTCATAAGCTTTTTCCAATAACTCTAAAATGTGCATTACCTTAACGTTCTCTTCGCCCATATCATCCAGGCCGTCCTGAAGGTTTCTTTCACAGAACGGACAGATTGTAACTACTGCATCGGCGCCGGTGTCTTTAATCATTTCGGCCTTTGCCTTTGAAAGCTCCATTGCGATTTCAGGTCTTCCGGATTTTATTCCGCCTCCTGCACCGCAGCACTGGCATGGATAAAGCATTTCCTCGAATTCAACGCCTGGAACCATCTCGATGATTTCACGGGGTTCATCCTTAATTCCCTGGCCTCTTGCCAAGTGACATGGGTCATGGTAGGTAACCTTGATATTAACGTCTTTCATTTTCTCGGTATCAAGCTTATCAACAAGGAATTCGCTTATGTCCATCACGTTGAGCTTTGAACCGAATTGAGGATGATTGTTCTTGAGGGTTGCTCCGCAGCCGGAACATAAGGTGATAACGGCATCATAATCTTTAAATACTTCCTTGTTTTTGTCAACCAAACCCTGAACAAGCTCAGTCTGTCCGGTCCTTAAAAGCGGAGAACCGCAGCAGACCTGGCCTTCGGGAATATCAATTTTAATGTCATTTGCTTCAAGAACTTTCAGTAAACTGTGGCCGATTTTCTGCAGTTTATTATCCAGCATACAGCCGGTAAACAAAGCAACCTTCGAGCCGTTGTAGTTGTCAACCTGACTTATGAAGCTTTCACCGTCAACTGAAACGGACCTTCCGGTTTCCTTGATATTGTCATGGAATGCAACGTGTTCAGGCAGAGGGCCCTGATTTTGGGAGCATGCAATAGCTCTCATCTTTTCGATTGCATCGCCGAAGGTATTAATGTTTTTAGGACAAACCGCCAGACATTTTCCGCAGCTGGTACAGTTGTATAATCCTTCATCCAAACTTTCTTTCAAGCGATTAAAGTCTTCACGAGGGTCTGATTCAAATTTGGATATGTATCTCATTATGTATGGTCCGCCAAACTCGGCAGTTGCAAAGTTAACGACAGGACAGCTTGAAAGACATGAATAGCACTCAATGCAGCTTCTAAGCTTTTTGGTATCGGCGGTTTCTGCTTTCGTTATGCTTTCGTCCAGTTCGTCATTGTCTTTAGCGTGCAAATTTAATTCCAGGTCTTTAACCTTATTTTCTATTTCGCTTCTCTCGACAATCAAATCCTTGATAACGGGCATTCTTAAAGGCTCTATTCTTGCATTGTCCTTTATTTCCTTTTGACATGCAAGAGCGCCATTGCCGTTAAACAGTATTCCACAGGATCCGCATTGTCCTGCCCTACAGGAACTTCTGAAGCTGATGTCGGCATCATACTTGTCGTTGATTGCCTGCAGTGCATCCAAAACCTTCATCTGTGGGGTTTTTTCAATTTCATAACACTCCATGTGAGGTTCGCTATCCTTTTTTGCGTCGAACCTGGAGACATAAACCTTAATCATCATCATCCCTCTTTTTTAAACTAAGTCAAAATATCTATAAATTTATATTATATTTTGAACTTATTATTATAATATATTATCTATTTATAAATAATCTTTAAGGAATAAAAATAATGAATCTAAAAGAATTAGTTACTGGAAAGTCTGGTGAAAAAGGGTTTTTGCTAGGTAATGAAGCGGCGGTAAGAGGCGTAATAGAGGCAGGTGTCTCCATAGCTGCAACATACCCTGGAACTCCTTCATCAGAGATTGGAAATATATTATCTGTCCTTGCTAAGGATGCAAACATTTATTTTGAATTTTCAACCAATGAAAAGGTCGCAATGGAGGTTGCAGCAACGGCTGCCGCTTCAGGACTTCGTTCATTTACTTTCATGAAGCATGTCGGCATGAATGTGGCCAGCGACTCATTCATGACAACCGCATATACCGGCGTAAATGGAGGAATGGTTATACTGGTCGCTGACGATCCTTCACTCTTTTCATCACAGAATGAGCAGGATACGCGTAATTATGCACGCCTGGCTAACGTTCCCGTTTTTGAACCTTCAAACTGTCAGGAAGTAAAGGACATGGTCAAATATGCCTTTGAAGTTTCACAAGAGTATAAACTGCCTGTCATCGTTAGAACAACCACTCGTGTATCCCACATGAGGGGCGTTGTGGAATTCGGTGACGTTAATGACAACTCATCAAATAACGATAATCACTGGAAGAGAGGACATTTTGACAAAGACCCTTCAAAATACGTGCCTGTTCCCGTCTTTGCAGGCAAGATGCATGAAAGGCTGTGCGATAAAATTTCTAAAATAAATGATTTAACGAACAAATCAGAATTTAATAGGATTACTTCATTTTCAGATGAAAAGAAATACGGTGTGATTTCATCCGGAAGCGCATTCAACTATGCCTTTGATGTCATAAAATACAATGACTTGGACATGGACATTTTAAAAATCGCATTTTCATATCCATTCCCTGATAAAAAAGTCATTGAATTTTTAAATGACTTGGATGAGGTTTTCATCGTTGAAGAGGTCGACCCTATAATGGAAAAAGAGGTGCTGGCTTTAATCGGGCGTGAAAACTTAAACGTTACCGTTCACGGAAAACTGGACGGAACATTGCCTGAATGCTATGAATTCAACTCAGACATTGTTGCCGAAGGCTTTGATAAGGTATTGGACTTCCTTAATAAAGATGAAATTACCTTTACTGACAGCTTAAATGGATTGGCAGAAAAGATACCTTCAAGGGCTCCCGTATTGTGTGCTGGATGTCCTCACAGGGCAATGTATTACGGAATAAACATAGCTATCGCAGAATTAGGCTTAAAGACTTCAGACGTTGTATTCGCATCAGATATCGGATGCTATACTTTAGGTATCAATCCGCCGTACAATGCTGCCGATTATCTATTGTCAATGGGTTCAAGCGTTGGGGACGGCTGCGGATTTTCAGTTTCCACAGACCAGAAAGTGGCAAGCTTCATCGGTGATTCAACGTTTTTCCACAGCGGAATTTCTCCATTGATTAATGCAGTTCACAATAAGCATAATTTCGTATTAACTGTTCTTGACAACAGGATTACGGCCATGACGGGCGGTCAGCCGAATCCGGGCATTCCAGTTGACGGAATGGGCGATGAAGCCCCTGAAATATCAATCCGTAAGTTGGCATTGGCCTGCGGAGTTGATTATGTGCGCGTTATCAATCCGTTCAACCTGGACCAGGTTGTCAAAACATATAAGGAAGCATTTGAACGTGATGACACTGCAGTAATCATTTCAAAAGCTCCATGTACATTAATTAAGGGACTGACCAAAAAGCCTCCGGTTAAACTGGTTGAATCAAACTGCAATCACTGTGATAAATGCGTAAGCGAACTTGCATGTCCTGCAATTTCAAAAATGGACGGCAAAATCCAAATTGATGAGTCAATGTGTGACGGATGCGGAGTATGTATTCAGGTCTGTAAATATGGTGCACTGGAGGTGGGAAAATGAGCTATACTATTTACATCTGTGGCGTAGGAGGCCAGGGAATTATTAAAACCTCAGTAATTATCGGAGAAGCCGCAATGAATCAGGGTTTAGATGTGGTAATGAGTGAAATTCACGGAATGTCCCAGAGAGGCGGATCCGTTTCAACCGAGTTAAAGATAGGTGAATTCAACAGTTCAATCATTCCGGACACAACCGCAGACATGCTATTGTCCTTTGAACCTATCGAAACGATAAGGGGATTGCACAAGGTTAATAAGGACAGCAAAATCGTTTACAATACTCATCCGATTGTGCCGTCTTCAAGTGACATGAGCTATCCGAGCATTTCAGGCATTACAAGTGCCTTGAAAGAGAACTTTACTCATGTTTTACCTATTGATGCTACGAAACTGGCCTTGGATGCTGGAAATATCCTGTCATTGAACATGGTTCTTTTGGGAGCGGTAACTGCAGATGACAAATTCCCGTTATCCAAAGATGCGGTCATCGATGCAATGAAAAACAATCTGCATGAAAGGTTCCATGATTTGAATCTAAAAGCTATTGAGAATGGATATAAATCAATCAAGGGTTAAAAATTTAAATATCATTAAGAGTAAATCATTAATTAGATTATAATAGTGGGGATTTTATGGCTTACCAAATAGACAACGCTATAGTAAAAAAGGATAGGACTGGGAAATTAACATTAATTGACCCGGAAGGCAATTTTCAAGATGAAGATGCATTCATTGCAGTTAAAAGTGATGATTTGATTACGATTCAACTTTTAATTAACAGTATCATGAATAATGATTTTAAAAGTTGGAGAGAACTTGGTGTTATTCCGGAAACGGAACCTATTAAATCTTTGCTTCCTCGTTTAGGTTATTCTAAAGAGGATATAGCTAAATTATTGAAAGAATTCTAAATGATTTTGTTTTTTAATAAAAAATTAGTAGAAAAGAATTAAATCTTTTCTATATCTTCTTTTTTAAGTATTTTCGCATTATTTTTTTCAAACACTTCAATTGCCTTTTGAGTATCTTCTACTTTTATGGCAACAATTGCTTCGCCAGGCTCGTTGCCTACAAATGCGTAAATGTATTCTATATTGATGTCGGCGTCATCCAATACTGTCAGAGTTGAGTTCAGTCCGTTTGGTTCGTCCGGAACGGTCACTACAATAACTTCGTTTTCCTTAACGATAAATCCGTCTTTTTCAAGTGCCTTTGTTGCTTTTTCGTTATCGGACACTATCAATCTTAGAATTCCGTATTTTGATGTGTCCGCAACGGATAATGCGCGTATGTTAATGCCGGCTTTTGCCAACGTATCGATAGCTTTTCTTATTCTTCCTTCCTTGTTTTCGATAAATACTGAAATTTGAATTGCCATTTTATCACCTTATAACTCTCTTTCATCGATTACACGAACAGCTTTTCCTTCACTTCTTGGGAGGGATTCAGGTTCACATAATGTAACATCCACTCTCAATCCGGTTTCTGATCTGATTGATGCCTGAATCTGCTTTTCCACTTGTTCCATTTTTCTTATTTCGTCTGAGAACAGTTCCTTTGACGCCTCGACTTTAACTTCCACTTCATCAAGAATGTCTGGTCTTGTGACGTGTATCAGGTAGTTTGGGCTGATTCCACTAACCTTAAGCAATGCCTTTTCGATTTGTGATGGGAAAACCATAACTCCTTTGATTTTGAGCATGTCATCGCTTCTTCCAGTGATTCTTGTCATTCTGACGGTTGTCCTTCCGCATTCACATTTTTCATCAATCAATGATGTCAAATCCTTAGTTCTGAATCTTAAGATTGGCATTCCAGTTTTCGTAAGGGATGTCAATACCAGTTCGCCGCTTTCGCCGGCTTCCAGGGTTTCTCCGGTGTCGGGATTTATGATTTCAGGATAAAAATGATCGTCCTGGATGTGCATTCCGTTCTGTTCATCGCATTCCTGTGCAACTCCAGGCCCCATTACTTCAGTCAATCCATAGATGTTGTGGGTTTTGATTCCAAGGGATGCTTCGATTCTTTTTCTCATTTCATTTGTCCACATTTCGGCTCCGTGGATTCCAATTTTTAAATTAATGTCTTCCAAAGCGATTCCGGCCTTTTCTCTGGATTCGCCCAGATACATTGCGTAAGATGGGGTACATGTCAATATGTCGCTTTGAAAGTCAACCATGGTATCCAGCTGCCTTTGGGTGTTTCCGGCTGAAATCGGTATTGTAATTGCACCCATCTTGTTTCCGCCATGGTGAATTCCGAATCCTCCTGTGAAGAGTCCATATCCGTATGCGTTTTGAATGATGTAGTCCTTTTCGGCACCGGCCATTTTCAATCCTCGCGCAATGCATTCTCCCCATATTTCAAGGTCGTTTTGGGTGTATGCGGTCACGGTAGGCTTTCCGGTTGTTCCGGATGACGCGTGGATTTCAACAATCTCCTCTCTGGGAACGGCCAGAAGTCCGAGAGGGTAGGCCTGTCTCAGGTCGCTTTTTGTCGTGAACGGTATTTTTTCAATGTCCTTTAAGGTTTTTATGTCCTCAGGTTTCAATCCTATTTCATCAAATCTCTTTTTATAGAATTCCACGTTTTCATAGGCCAGCTTAACGGTTTTTTTAAGTCTTTCAAGCTGAACCTTTTCTTTCTCTTCCTTTGTCATACATTCGGCTTTTTCATCCCAATACATATTTATCCCTATTTTTAATTTTTTCTCGTTTAATTATTAGTTTTTCATATATTATAAGCTTTTTTTAATAGTACAATTGTGTGCAATGTTTAAATGAACAATTAATTACATAATCATTACCTTTAATTAAATAAATGTATTTTCCATACCTTTTAATCATTGTACTTTTTTGTACATTAATGTATTTTTAATGATAATCTTTAAATAAAGTGTATGATAAATAATATTATATAATATTTTTTATTATTTAGAGGTTTTAATTATGGACGTAATGATTTTAGCTATTGTATTTATAATCTACATATTTGCACTGGTTTTTGTAGGTTATTATGCATACAAGAAAACTAAATCCTCTGAAGACTTTATGATAGCTGGTAAGGATACGCATCCATTTATCATGGCAATGAGTTATGGAGCTACTTTCATTTCAACGGCAGCTATCGTAGGTTTCGGCGGAGTTGCAGGTGAATATGGTATGAGTGTCTTATGGCTGGCATTTTTGAACATCATTATCGGAGTATTCATCGCATTTGTATTTTTAGGAAAAAGAACTCGTAGAATGGGTCACGCCTTGGGCTCCTTGACATTTCCGGAGTTTCTGGGCAAAAGATTTGACTCCAAATTTATTCATTATTTCTCAGGATTAATCATTTTCTGTGCAATGCCTTTATATGCTGCGGTTGTATTAATCGGAGCTGCAAGATTTTTGGAATCTTCACTGTTAATTGATTTCAGCATTGCGCTTTTAATCTTATCAATAATTATCACGTTTTACGTGCTGTTCGGAGGAATCCGTGGTGTAATGTATACCGACGCATTGCAGGGTACCATTATGGTTGTAGCTATGGTATTCTTGCTTGTGTTCGTATATTGGCTGCTTGGCGGTATTGATACTGCAAATTCAGCACTTTCTGGTATGGTTAATCTGTATCCTGCAGATGCCATAGCGACAGGGGGAACGGGATGGACGAGCTTCCCAACGTTGGGAACGCCATTCTGGTGGTCTTTAGTATCATCAACCCTTATCGGAGTGGGTATCGGTGTGCTGGCACAGCCTTCATTGATTGTAAGGTTCATGACCGTAAAATCCGATAAGGAACTTAACAGGTCAGTATTGATTGGTGGTATATTCATCGCAATCATGCCTACAACCGCCTATATCGTAGGATCCCTTTCAAACGTCTATTTCTACAATACGTTAGGAAAGATTGCAGTTGATGTCGTCGGAGGAAACATCGACAAGATTATTCCGACATTCATTACCTCAGCATTGCCTGAATGGTTCGTATACATCTTTTTATTATCATTGATTGCAGCAGCAATGTCTACGATATCCTCCCAGCTCCATACGCAGGGAACAGCATTCGGTGTGGACATCTACGGTACAATCAGGAATAAAACCAAACAGAAAATGGATCAGGTCACGATTTCAAGAGTCGGTATCCTACTAGCTATCATACTGGCATTGGTTATGGCTTTTTCACTTCCGGGAAGTGTGGTTGCGCTCGGAACAAGCCTCTTCTTTGAAATCTGTGCTGCAGCCTTCCTGCCGGTATTTTTAGGTGCTCTTTACTGGAAAGGAACTACAAGACTTGGAGCTATTGCAGGAATTGTATCCGGAACCATTGTAAGCCTGTTCTGGTTAATATTCGTATTTGCAAAAACCGCAAAGGGTCTCGGAATATGTATGGCATTACTGGGCACTGAAACAATCCTACCTGCTGCACCATGGCCGTTCATTGACGTTATGCTGATTGCAGTTCCTGTATCCGCATTATTTACTATTGTCGTAAGTTTACTTACCAAACCTCCTGCAGAGGAAGTCATTAACGAAGCATTCAAGGACATTGACAATAAGGGGAGTGAAGCATAATGATGGTTTTTGGAATTGAAGACCCATGGATTTGGGGAGTATACGTTGGAATTATCTTATCCACGCTCTTATGTGTTGTTTATGGTATTGTAAACTGGAATAAAGGAGATTGAACTCTTCTTTATTTATTTTTCTTTTTTTTCAATTAAATATTAAATATCATTAATGTTAAAGTATATAATTAATGAACGCTGATGAAAACGAAAAGATATTTACAAAATCCTTTTTCTTAATATTCGGGGCGTTATTGTTCACTGCTCTGGTAATGTATGCGCTCATGTCAACGGTAACTGAGCATGCTACAGCCATGGGCTCCACAGCCACCATTGCAGGGCTTGTATCTGGAATATATGTATTTGGCGGGTTATGCTCAAGAATATACTCCGGAAATGCTTTGGACAGGGTAGGCTGGAGAAAAATCGCCCTTACTTTCATGAGCATTCACTTTTTTGCCTGTTTTTTATATTTCTTTGTAAATGACGTGACTTTTCTTTTGATTGTCCGCTTCATACATGGTATCGGCTTCGGCGCATCGGCAAATGCAATCGTTACAATAGCTTCAGCAATACTTCCCAAAAAACGATTCGGTGAAGCTTTCGGCTACTTTATGCTCGGAACAACGATAGCTGTCGGTCTGGGGCCCTATATCGGAGGATTCCTTTATGACAATTTCTCATCTTTCGGCTGTTTTGCGGCCGCAACCCTTTTTTGCGGAATCGCCCTTGTCTGCATGTCATTAATTGATATCAACAAGTATGATCCGAGCAAGAACAATCCGAATAATAATAAATCTGAAAAGGACAGCTATTCATTAATTGAAAAGGTCTTTGAGATAAAGGCTATTCCGGTTTCCCTTTTTACTGCATTGACAGCTTTAGGATATGTTTCAATTCTCTCATTTTACAGGCTCTATGCCGCTGAAATCAACTTGACTCAGGCATTTTCCTGGTTCTTTATAATATATTCAATCTGTCTTGTATTGACAAGACCTCTTGCAGGCAAAATCCAGGACAATCATGGAGACATGATAATCTGCGTAACAGGAATCATCGCACAAAGTGCAGGTATTTTTCTAATAGCTATTGCACCTTCATATGTCACGATATTCATCTGCGCAATATGTCTTTCATTGGGTTTCGGTACGTTGAATTCTGCCTGCACTACAATCGTAACGAGAAATTCCTCAGAAACCAGACGCCCATATGCCCTTTCAACCTTCTTTATTTTCTGTGACGCCACAATAGGCTTTGGGCCTGCATTACTGGGCATGTTCGTTTCCGCATCAACGGGATATGCTCCGTTATATTACGTGGCTTCATTCATCACGCTGCTTGCCCTACCGATTTGTATTTATGCATTGAGAAAGTAAAATGTTAACAAGGGGGAATGATTTTGAAGTTAAGAAAAAACGATCCTGATTTTTTTGAAATTTTCAACAGTTTCAACAACAGAGAAATTCTGGAATACGTATCAATATCAAAAAGGACCAGATTCATAATCACTCTGGCCACATTGATTGCCAACACGTCTAAAGAGAAATATGCAATTGCAGTTCGTGACGCACTTGAGGTAATGAGTCCGATTGAAATCAAGGAAGTGCTCTATCAGTCAGTTGCATATGTCGGCATTGGAAAGACATTCGAACTCTTTGAAGTCACCAATGATGTTCTGGCTAAAAATGGTGTTGAATTGCCTTTAAAAAGCATATCGACCGTAAATAAGGAAAACCGTCATGAAAAGGGTTTGGAGATTCAGAAAAGGTATTTTGGCGATGAGGTTATTCAGTCAATGATTGATAATGCTCCTGAAGGCCAGGAAAGGTTCAATGATTTCCTTTCAGGTTACTGTTTCGGTGATTTCTACACAAGAGACGCTCTGGATGATAAGGACCGTGAAATGATTACCTTCTGCGTTTTGGCTACGTTGGGCGGTTGTGAAAATCAGTTGAGAGCTCATGTTGCGGCCAATTTAAATGTCGGCAATGATAAAGAGGTATTGATTGATGCATTAACCATTCTCTTGCCGTATATAGGCTTTCCAAGAACGCTGAATGCGTTGGCGATAATAAATGAATATTAATGCTTAAAAGCATTAATATTTAAATTTTAATGTTTCTTCGACTGCGAACATGTTTCTGAATTCTGCTGTAGCATCATCCAGATAGAACATTCCCATTTCCCAGCCGTTTTCTTTGTAGGCCGCACCGATTTCGGGCATTATTTCAAAGGTCTTTTCGACAAGTTCTGGGTTGTCGTCTGCTGTTGCAGTTCCGTAATATCTTAGGAATTTATCTTTTTCAGGGCTTAATGCTACAATTTCTATTTTAGGATTTTCCTGCATCTGTTTCCAGACTTCTTTGAATGTTCCTACTCCAAAGTATATTTTGTCTTCAACAATCATGTGGAAACCTAATGGTCTGCATTTTGGCTGGTCGCCATCTACGCTGGCAAGGAAGAATACTCCTGCTTCAGTTATGAAATCATCTACTTTTTGAATGTCTGACATTATATCACCATCATTTAAATTATAATGACTTAATAATTAATATAAATTTTGTTTTTATGGATAAATTGCGATGTGAAGTGATTGACAATAAGTAACTTTATTTTAATTTGTTTGAAACGTGTCTTTTCTTACTTCAAATTAATTAATGAATCGTCATGAAAGCATGAATATCGTATCAATAGAAAATTATTTATCTTCAATAAAATATTTTTAAAGTATATAAAAATGATAATAAATTAATCAATAAGATTTTTAAATTATAATTATTTTAAATTTATATTATTAAGATATAATAATTAATAATAAATAAATTCAACGATTTTTTTAAAGAATATAAAAATTCAATATGAATAAGTTTATATATCATATTAAATATAAATTATAATCACTCATCAAGATAATTCGATTATGATTTAATATTGAGAAACGAAGAGAGAAAAAATCTTTTTCAGTTGATGTGTAGTATAGAATCATTCGTATCTTTTTATTAATCTTCGATATTGCTTTTGATGTTTGATTGTGTTATTTGTTAAAATTTTTCAAAAGGAGAAAAACTATGAAATCTACAAAAAAATTGTTATTCGCCGCTATTTTGGCGTTAGTAGTAATTGTTGGTGTAGGTACCTGTTCCGCAGGTTTATTTGACTTCCTTGGCGGTGGCTCTAACAGCACTGCTACCAACAGTAGCTTAAATGGACAAGAAGTTGATCTGGCTGCTGCAGCTAGTTTAAAAAATGCATTTGATAAAGATTTAATTCCAATGTTTGAAAAACAATATCCTGGAGTAAAAGTTGTTCCTACTTATGCTTCAAGTGGAGATTTGCAATCTCAGATTGAAAACGGTTTAAAAGCAGATGTATTCATGTCTGCTGCTAATAAACAGATGAATGCTTTGATTAATGAAAGTTTGGTTGATAACAAGACTAACGTTCAATTATTAGAAAACAAAGTTGTATTGATTGTGCCTAAAGACTCAACCGCCAACATATCTTCATTTGATGACTTGAAAAATGTAAACGGCACTATTGCTATTGGTGATCCCGAATCCGTACCTGCAGGTCAATACGCTAAAGAAGCGCTAACCAACCTTGGCATTTGGGATGCAATTCAAGGAAAATTGTCTCTTGGTACTGATGTAACTGCTGTATTGAACCAAGTGGCTCAAGGATCCGCTGATTGTGGTATTGTATACTCCACTGATGCAAAATCCAATGATGGTGTTAAAGTAGTTTGTGAAGCTCCTGATGGTGCTTTAAAAACTCCTGTAATCTATCCTGTAGCTATGGTAAACGGTTCAGAACATCCTGATGCTGCACAAGCATTCCTGGACTTCCTGCAAACAAAAGAAGCTAAGGATGTTTTCGTCCAATACGGCTTTACCATTCATGCATAAATCTGTCTGAGATGTGAAATAATGCTCCTGTGTCTTAATGCAGGAGATGAATTTCACAATTTTTGAATGTTCAATGATTTTTTTAATATAATTTTTTCTTTTTAAATGCTATCTGATATTAATTTAAATAGTATAATTTAATAAAATATTAATGGCAATATAAATGTCAATAAACTATTTAAAAAGTTGCAAATTTTAAGGGGTTTGTCAATAAATCCATAATTTGATTATTTTACTTATTTTTTCTATTTAATTATCAAGTTGTCCTTTATTTTTGTTTTATTCTTTTTAAA